>JBFEWA010000173.1:0-6700 GCA_041546605.1 Bermanella sp. | reverse complement strand
GCTGTCATTTTTGTGAAATGCCTTCAAGCCTGCCGCAATTTGCTCCACTATATTCATTAATATAGTTGGGTCGGCATATTGATTATTTGATATCCACTGTGACAAGGTGATGCCGTCGACCCACTCTAGAAGATAATATAAGAATTTCTTTTCGCGATTAATTGTTATTACATCAACAACATAATCACTGCGAATACGCTTACCAATCCATTCTTCCTGTATAAAGCGATCAATATAATGATTATCCTCCATATAATTCAAAGATGGCGTTTTCATGACCATGACCTTACCCGTGGCTGCATCCATTACTTGATATAACTGGCTGCGACTACTTGCATAGATCTCTTTTATTACTTCAAATCCATCGATTTTCATACCTGGCTCTAAGGCTGGCGGAAACGGCAAACGGGTAAGTCGAGCATTAAAATCATCAATACTCTCAAGCGGTAAAGATTTGACATCCATCACCACCGCACTGATATTATCATCGCTTTGTTTCTCTAATGATAAATCACACAGCAGCCTAGACTTTTCTTGGGAAGGACACTCTTTAGCTAAAATAGCTGTGATATCAGGCTCATCTAAAAAATCGTGCACACCATCGCTGGTACATAATAAAATATCCCCTTCTTGTATAGGTACTTTCTTATAGTCCACATGAATTTGTGTATCCATGCCGACAGCACGAGACAATACGGCCTGAGTTTTACCAATAAATACGCTGTGATCCTGCGTTAACTGGGTCAATTCGTTTTTGCGGTATAGATAAATACGACTATCACCCACATGAAATAAATGCGCCACTCTGGATTTGATAATGACGCCACTGAAAGTACAAAGATAACCTTTTCCTTCGACTCGATAAGCATCACTTAGACGATAAAGCTTTGAATTGATACCGGATAATATTTGCTGGCCTGCGTGTTCCACCGACCAAGTATCAGGAGTTTTATAATAATCCTCAATAAATTGCTTAATACTCAGTTCGCTGGCTTGTTTCCCCGCCTCTGCGGTACTCACACCATCAGCTAGAACCCCACAAACTCCCTTATAAATCTGCTGATGCTCATCAGTAGGAATACATTCACCAATAGAATCCTCGTTGAAGGTTTTTATTCCGGCGATTGTTGTACTTCCAATTTCAATAATTTGAGTGTTCACAATATTTACCATAAATTGGAGAGGGAGAATGTTTAATCTTCATAACATCGTCTTAATCTTTTAGCATTCAATATGAAACGCTTTTACTCTATTACGCATCTCTTAAAAGCGTCAATCTTAGATCAAATAATATCTTAACATCACAATGAAAAAGCCCAACTTACATTGGGCTTTTCATCTAACTAGCAAGCATCATGCTAGCCCACATCAATCAGCTGCACATTTCCATCCTCATCAATTTCTGTGATGTGACCTTTTGGTTCATCTAAGAACATAGCAATGAAGAAGATTAGGCCAGCAGACGCTGCGATTAATAAAAAGAATGTACTGTAATCAACAAAGCTTAACGCTGTTAAATACGTCACAGCCCCGACATTACCATACGCACCCGCCATACCTGCAATTTGACCAGTTAAGCGACGCTTAACCAAAGGTACGATGGCAAATACAGCACCTTCACCGGCTTGGACAAAGAAGCTACAGCACATGGTTGCAATAACAGCGGCAGGAATCCACCAACTACCGTCGATTTGACTCAAGACCAAATAACCAACAGCCAAGCCACCAATGAGAATCATCAAACTTGCACGACGACCAAAATTATCAGAGAACCATCCTCCAGTAGGGCGTGCAACCAAGTTCATGAATGCAAAGCCTGATGCCAATAAGCCGGCTTTCACAGGATCCAGTCCTTCAAAAGTTTCTAAGAAGAACAATGGCAACATGGATACAACCGCTAATTCTGATCCAAAGGTGACAAAATAGGATAAATCCAAAATCGCAACTTGCTTGAAGTTGTATTTCTCCATTTCT
Organism: Bermanella sp.; assembly: GCA_041546605.1. Classification (GTDB taxonomy): domain Bacteria; phylum Pseudomonadota; class Gammaproteobacteria; order Pseudomonadales; family Oceanobacteraceae; genus Bermanella. Next base: position 4,726 of record JBFEWA010000173.1, on the reverse strand, counting down.
GGCACACCTTCTTTTAGGTGCTCATGGTTCACGTGCCAAATTGACTTAGTCTGAACGACAAATAACACACCTAGAATTGCCCATAATCCATACATAAGCTCAGTGGTGAACAAGTTCACACCGGCTGGAGATAATTTCCAAGCCAACACAGCTAATGCTAAATACATAGGCACATTCATGATCAAGTAGAAATACAGATCACGCATTGAAGTGACTTCTAGACCACCTGACTTTTTAGGCTTGAAGTAAGTAGAGCCTTTAGGAGTGTTTCGCGCTTTAGCGTAATAGAATATGCCGTAGCATAAAGTAAGTGCTCCGGTTAAAGCTAACGCATAGCGCCAGCCATTCTCACCACCAAATAGCAAGGCAATGGTAGGCAAGGTCATGGCACCAGCTGCTGAACCGAAATTCCCCCAGCCGCCATAAATCCCTTCGGCAACCCCTACTTGTTTGGCTGGGAACCATTCACCAACCATGCGGATACCAATTACAAAACCAGCACCCACAAAACCAAGTAAGAAGCGAAATAAAGCTAACTGCTCATAGGTTTGCGCCATTGCAAAGGCAAAACACACAAATGACGAACTTATTAGCAAGCTACTATAAACAATTCTTGGCCCGTACTTATCAACCAGAATCCCCACCACTATTCGAGCAGGGATGGTCAAGGCCACATTTAAAATCATTAATGCTTTTACCTGCTGCGTGGTCAGGTCAAAAGCCTCTTTGATAAATGCCAACATGGGTGCATGGCTAAACCACACGACAAATGTCAGGAAGAAAGCAAACCAAGTGATATGCAAGGTTTTAATTTTAGGATCGCTAAAATTTAATATATTTAGCTTTGAACTATCACCCATAAGGACTCCTCAGCTCGGCTGGATTTTGATCTTAATCTAGCTCAGTTTTCTTCTTTTTAGAAAATTCAACTTGATATAGATCAAGCCAATAAGTGCTGTTATTTATTGTGCGAGTGATCTGATCTACTTATTAATACAAAGTAGGTAAACCTGTTTTTTTATTGGGTCTAGCTCCCATCAGGGTTTTCTCGTAACACCTACCCATAAAGGGTTAGTTTAATCTGCCAATTTTCACACAATGGCTTATTGTTGGTATTGCACGGACAAGTTCAATATGAGATTTAACATGAACTCTAGAGACATTTATAAAGAATATACCCATGAAAAATGAAGCTAATCTCGCGTTAGTCGTAGCCACTATCGCATTTGCCGCCAATTTCTCTGTCTGGACGCTTTACATAGGTTTAGGTATCCATTTAGAAGCATTATTAAATTTAAGTGCTACCCAATATGCTGTATTGGTATCTAGCCCTATCGTCACAGGAGCCTTATTGCGCTGGCCTGCTGGCTTTCTCTGCGAATATTTCTCGAGCCGCAACCTGTTTATCATGCAGATGTTGATCGTCATCCCTCCGTTGTTGCTTTTAAACTATGTAAATACGTTTAGCGGATATGTCATTATGGGATTAATCATAGGCATCTCTGGAACCTCATTCACATTAGGCATTGAATACGTCAGCCAGTGGTTCGATCGTAAACATCAAGGGGTGGCCATGGGGATTTTTGGTGCCGGCAATGCCGGAGCCGCAATCACCCTATTAGCCACACCCATTATTATCGAACACGCAGGATTAAAACTGGTAGGCCCCTTATTTGCTTTTGGCATGATCTTGATTTTGATTTTATTTATGCTGTTAGCACCAACTAAACCCGCTCAGCAATCTCAGAGAAAGAGTTTAAGCTATTATTTCTCCCCCCTTAAGAAGATGACCGTCTGGCGTTTTGCTCTGTATTACTACTTTGTTTTCGGCTCTTTTTTAGGCTTACTATTATGGCTGCCACTTTACTACGTCAACGCCTATCAGCTTACGATACAACAAGCCATGGCTTGGACACTGGTATTTGCGCTTAGCTCTAGCTTAATAAGAGCGGTAGGAGGATGGTATGCCGATCAATATGGCGGGCGCACCGTGAATTGGTGGGTATTTTGGATTTGTTTAATTTGCTTATTCTTCTTAAGTTACCCACCCACTACCATGGTCATTCATGGCGTTGAGCGTGATGTGCATTTGAACATCAACATTAACCTTACTGTATTCAATGTCTTAATTGTGATTATTGGCTTGGCTCAAGGCTTTGGTCGCGCATCTGTCTACAAGATGATTCATGATTATTATCCAGATCAAATAGGCAGCATAGGTGGTACGGTTGCCATGCTAGGGGGCATTGGCGGGTTCACTCTTCCTGTACTCTTTGGTATCGGTGTAGACTTGGCTGGCGTCTATAGTGCGAGCTTTATGTTGTTATACGGTGTTGTAGCCTGCTGTATGATTACCATGTACTTTGCATTCAAAGCCGACAAGTATGAACGCAGAATGCAAAGTGCGTTAAAAAATGAATTCCTACAGAAGATTCAACAATCAAAGTTAGATTAACTTCCGCATTTAAAATGAATTCCATTAAATGTACCCATTTTTAGGTAAAAGAAATAAAAGTGGGTACGTAAATAAAAATTTGACGAGCATCAATTTTTTATTTTTTTTCTAGCATAAGCTGAAATCAGTTAACCAATAACGCTTCTGAGAGGAAGGCCTTATGAGAAAAACTGTACTTTCCAGCATCATTTCATCACTTGCCTTGAGCACAGCCATTGGCGCACAAGCAAATGACCTTGATCAGTTTGTAAAAGACACTAAATTAAATGCCGATTTTCGCTATCGCGTAGAAAGTGTCGATCAAGATGACCAGGCAAATAAAGATAGCGCCTTAGCCAACACATTACGCAGCCGCCTAACCGTACAAACAGGATCTTATCAAGGCCTGTCACTTTTGGTAGAAGCGGATAATACATTGCATGTGACCGATGACTTTAACGACACAGAAAACAATAATACAACTTATGACAAAGTTGTGGATCCTGAAACCACTCAGCTTAACCAAGCGTACCTTCAATACAACAACTTTGACACAGTCCTTAAGGTTGGTAATCAGCGTATTAATCTTGATAATCAGCGTCATGTAGGTGGGGTTGCATTCCGCCAAGACGAAGCAACCTTTGATGCCATTTCCATCACAAACCAGTCCATTGCAGGCACAACTATTTTCGCCGCTGTGGCCAACAATCGAAATAGCATAAAAAATGAAAACCTAGAAGAAGACGTTATCCTTCTAAATGTAAACCGTGCAATCAATAACGATATCAAAGCCGCCGCTTTTTATTATGATGTTAAAAACCTCAATGGTATTGATGGTGCCGACGCTAACACCTTAGGTGTACGCGCCACGGGTAAAGTTCAAGATATAACATTTGAAGCGGAGCTGGCACGACAAGATCAAGCAATAACCGATGCAACACCTCTGTATTACCACCTTGCAGCCGGCACCCAAGTGGGTCCTGTTAACGCAACACTGGGCTTGGAAGTACTAGGCAGTGATGGCGGCAATGCATCATTCAAAACACCACTAGGTACCAACCATAAGTTTCTAGGCTGGAGTGATACATTCCTACAGCCAACTAATGGCAATGGCCTACAGGACCTATATGCCAACCTAGTTACAAAAGTGGCTGGCGTTAAATTAGTAGGTCAAATCCATAGTTTCAGCTCTGATGAAGGTGGTGATGATTATGGTACTGAGCTTGGCTTTTTGGCAGCGAAAACCATTAACAACTATGGGGTCAGTTTGAAGCTAGCGCAATACAATGCGACGGCTGAATCTGGCAAGGTAGACACTACTAAAATCTGGTTAACCGGGTCAGCTAAATTTTAGCCCTCAAACTTTAGCTGAAGCTTGAATGCGCTGTTAATCCCAGCGCATTCTCCCGTTGTTCGCCCAGCCATGCTGGGCCTTTTTATGCCCCAACCATAAGCACACCCATCTACCCACTTTGGTGTATACCCTCTACCCCATGACTTGTATTCATTCCAACCTTGGCATGCCATACACTAAAGGCAACATATAAGCACCGAGCTTATATTTCTAAGTTAATCAGTCAGTTACTCACCATTTGATTAATACGAAATACAAGCCGATGGGTAGCCAGGGAAACCTCACTGCCTCCCGAATTGGAAAGGTGTCATTGATTATGACTGCTCAATTACCCATAGAAAATATTTTTGCGCGTTTAACAGATGACTCCATCCAATCTGTTATGGCACCCCTGCAAGACCAACACCAAAGATCCTTTAGCTATCTAAGGTTATCCGTTACTGATGTCTGTAATTTTAGTTGTAACTACTGCTTGCCTGATGGCTACCAATGCAGTGAGAAAAACAAGCCTTTAAGCATTAACGAGATTCACACCCTGGTGAGCCTAATGGCGAAGAAAGGTATCAAAAAAGTACGTATTACCGGCGGCGAGCCCAGCGTGCGCAAGGACATCACTGCCATCATCAAGACCTTAAAATCCATCGACGGCATAGAAACCGTTGCCATCACCACTAATGGGTATAAATTACCTCAACATATCAAACAGTGGATAGACGCAGGACTGGATGCGATCAATGTCAGCGTCGACAGTTTAAACGCTGATAACTTCAAGCGCATAACAGGTCATGACCGTTTGGAAGAAGTCATGGAAGGACTCAACATGGCCATGCAGCATGGCCTAACAAAGGTCAAGGTCAATGCGGTTTTGCTTAAAGAACACAACCTTAAAGAGGTTGATCAATTTCTTTCATGGATCAAGTCCACTCCGATTTCTTTGC
>JBFEWA010000400.1:0-2762 GCA_041546605.1 Bermanella sp. | reverse complement strand
CGTAAGCGAAGCGCTAGTTGGTCAAGCTCTGGCTCACAAAAACATCAGCTTGTTTGAGCATCGAGTGGCCATTGATGTGATCTCTTGTGAAAAATTTAACATTCCCGGCAAAGGCGTCGCTGGGGCTTATGTACTGAATGAAGATACGGGTCATGTGGAAACCTTCCGCGCTCGTACCGTGGTTATCGCCTCAGGGGGCGCCAGTAAATCCTACTTGTATACCAGCAACCCAGATGGCACGTCCGGAGATGGTATTGCCATGGCTTGGCGTGCTGGCTGCCGGGTAGCGAACATGGAATTCAATCAATTCCACCCTACGTGTTTGTATCACCCACAAGCGAAAAACTTTTTGATCACTGAAGCGGTACGCGGTGAAGGTGGTTTGCTTAAACTGCCAAACGGCGAACGCTTCATGCACAAATTCGACGAGCGCGCAGAATTAGCCCCCCGTGACATAGTGGCAAGAGCCATTGACCACGAGATGAAGCGCCTAGGTGCCGATTGTTTATATTTAGATATTTCCCATAAGCCTAAAGAATTTATTCTTGAGCACTTCCCGAATATTTATGAGCGCTGCTTAGAATACGGCATCGACATGAGTAAGCAGCCCATACCTGTGGTCCCTGCCGCCCACTACACCTGTGGTGGTATCGTCACAGATCAATGCGGACGCACCGATGTACCCAACTTATATGCTGTAGGTGAAAGTGCCCATACTGGTTTGCATGGCGCTAACCGTTTAGCCAGCAACTCACTATTAGAATGCATTGTTTATGGACGCAGTGCGGCTGAACATATTTTAAATGTCATTAAAGAAAAAAATGACGTGGCCTTTGCCCCAGATTGGGATGAAAGCCAGGTAACCGATTCCGATGAAGACGTTGTCATCAGCCATAACTGGGATGAACTGCGTCGTTTTATGTGGGACTACGTAGGCATCGTACGCACTGATAAACGCTTGTTACGTGCTCAACACCGCGTGCAATTATTACGACAAGAAATTTTAGAGTTTTATGGCAACCACAAAGTCACCAGTGACTTATTGGAATTGCGTAATCTGGTGGAGGTATCAGAGCTGATTATTCGTTGTGCTATTTTGCGCAAAGAAAGTCGCGGCCTGCACTACTCTTTAAGTCACCCAGACTTACTACCTGTAGCATACGACACGGTACTGACGCCTTAATTAAAAACCATTCTTTTCATTACCGCACAAAGAAAAAAGCCCGCATAAGCGGGCTTTTTGTTTTGATTGGCCGTTAAAATTTGATACGGCCACTCATATAGAATAAATACTTGTCATCATAATTGTTTTTATCTCGAACCAAGGGATCATCATCCAAGCGATATTGAAGATTCCCCTCCAAGGTAAATATCGTGCCGGACATAATCGAAAAATCATGACTAGCATGCAAATCTAGGCGCGTGAACTCATAACCACCGTCTGCGTAAGGATTCCAATTATTCACATGATAAATCACACTTGAGAATCGAGAGCGATCACTGGCTTTATGAATCCAAGAAATTGAACCACTGGTGTCTGCTGATAAACTGCTCTCTCTCTCGGTATCCTTTGTAAGCTCACCATTCTCTTTATTAATTGAAAAGTTATCATTTACATCCAAATACGCAAAACTCAATAGCAACTCATTTTTAGCTTTGAACCTGGTTTTAAATTGCCCTTCAATACCCGTGTGATGCAATCTAGTGGTATTTGTTAACACCGAAGGGTCCCCTAATGACTCCGATATTAGCCCTGACATTTCATCATGAAATAATTTGACATCTAACTGCCCTGAAATAGATGGAAAAAGCCCGAAATAACTAATTTCATGACTGTAAATTTTTTCACTCTGCAATAGACCAGTAGCTTCTCCAAACGGAATAACCAGGTCATCCTCCGGAACACCTGATACCGTGTAATTTCTAAATGTATATGAGGCACTGCCTTCCTTCTCATATAAATCTGGGGAACGAATTGCTTCGGAATACACGAACCGAATGGTATCAACATCAGAGACCAACCAGTTTAAAGCCACTCTAGGAGAGAAATCATCACCGTTTAATTCATCTTCTTCATACATACCACCAAGATTCAACAATAAGCTCGGTGCAACTCGATATTCAATGTTCGTAAACAAACTATTATTTTGATTGCTTGAATAGCCTTGATTAAAGGTTTCAGAGTCAAATTCATCTAGACGAACCCTCCCCCCAATCACCGTCCTTAAGGTATTACTCCATATGGAGGTATGCTGATACTCCACTTCGGATTTAGTCTCAATCATATCCTTATTCAAGTCACCACACATTTGTGTACCTGCAATACAAGCTTCCCAGCGAGTTTCTCGAACAAATTTCTCACTGTAAATTTGAATATGCGCACTTTGAGTACTGGATAGATCTGTAGTGAATTTTGACCATAAAAAATAATCGTCCGCTTCAATATCTTCAGGCGACAAATAATTAATTGCACTAATATCATCTTTTTGTTGGTTAGTACCCGTTTTGTATCCTGCCTGCCATTGCATATTCAATGCAGAAGACAACTGTGTATAGGTTTTCAACGAAGTATAAATCGCCTCAATGCCATCTCTATTATCTTCACCTGTATCTAAAGAGTCGAAGCCACTCTTTTTCTTGCTACCCAATGTCCATCTATAATCTGTACTACCAAATTCTGATGACACATTCACATAACTATTACTTACATCTCGCGTGCCGCCAGTGACTTTTATCGTCACTGATTTTTCGTCCTGAGGATG
>JBFEWA010000102.1:0-8990 GCA_041546605.1 Bermanella sp. | reverse complement strand
TTGGGAATGCACCGACGTACTTTACAACGCAAATTGCAAAAGCACCCGGTAAAGCATTGACTCAAAATATTGCTCAAAAATAAGAATATGGTAGTATGCGGCCTCCGAATAAGGACCAACATCATTAAGGAACAATAGATGTTAATTAAAAACCTTTCCGTTTTATCATTACTAGCCGCATCAACTTTCTCTTTTGCAAATGAACCCGTCTCTCCAGCAGAAAAAGATGTGAATTTCGGCCTTCACTTTGGTATTGGCTTTGGCGGCGATACTCTTGCAAAATTTCAATTTGATGATGGCTCAACTGAAGAAGTCAAAGCAGGAAATGGTCTTATCTTTGGCGCATCTGTACAAAATAGACTTAATGAAGCAGGTGAAACACCTTTGTTTGCCAAAGTTGCTTTTAGCTATATGTTTGACTCTGTCAATGCATCAAACGGTGATGCAAAGTTCTCTCGCTACCCATTAGATGTTTTACTACTAACCCAATCAAACAACATTAGTTTTGGTGGTGGTCTAACCTATCATTTAAGTCCATCTCTTTCTGTTAATGCACCAAATCTAAATGGCGAAGTTACATTTGATGATGCACTTGGTTTTAAAATTGAAGCAAACTTTCACTTCTCCAAGCAAAACTTTGCAAACTCAAGCCTAGGTTTAGAATACTCAAGCATTGATTATGAACTAGATGGCTATTCTTACGACGGCTCTGGTATTAACCTGACATATAAAACTGTATTTTAATTTAAAGCCGGCTTTAGCCGGCTTTTTTATTTCTGCAAAAGATATCCCTCAATCGCAAACACATGCTCATCCACAGCCCCTAATTCACGCAATAACTTGGCGAGACTCAATAAATATTCGCTATTTTCTCTACTTGTGCCGCTACTATTTGCAATATGCATTGCAATGTCTTCCTCCGAGGCAGGCCCTAAATAAGCTTCATTCGATTCATCGGCAATGTAAATTAACCCCAACACTTCACGACGAGCTTGTTTATCGTCGGTTAAGGTAATCGCCACCTCATGTCGAAGATAGCCATTCTTTTCTCTGTGATCCAAATGCTCAAACACATCCGCGGTTACCTGATAGGCCATACCAAAACAATGGATACCTGCTGCGGGGATTAACGTCACCACGCGCCCAGGTTGTTCTGGTGTACCGCGATGATCGTGACTGCCTTGCCAAAAACGTCGCTGCCAGCCGGTTATGTAACCTGCAGATTGCTGAATGAAGGGGAAGTCCACTTTATAAATTAACGAGCCATAGCCAAACAGCCAGATCTCATCATAACTGTGTAAAGCTTGTCGTTGTTGATTTTGCGATACGGTGTTTGCACTCATTAACCATCATCTCATTATGGTCATACTGGGACGATTCTTATCCATTATCGCCAATTCAGCCAAGGTTACAAATCACACGGCATAAATCCTTGACTAATATTCAGCCCTAAGACAACCTAAAGATGCTCAACACATGACACTCCCACAATAACAACAAAGGAGACGCTGTATGAGACTTATCTTTTCTCTCACGCTCATGCTTGTAAGTGCATTATCCGTAGCCAGTGACCACTCTCACATATTAAGTTCTTGCCAGACTTTCAAACAAGAGCCCTCAGCAGAACAAGCCGATGCTTGCCGATTTTTTATTAAAGGGTTTATGGCAGCATCATCACTAACCGGCGTCGCACTTGAGCCGTTGCCAAAAGAACAATCAGATTTTTTCAAACGGGCTTATGATAACCGACTCGGCTCCAACAATAGTGAGCGCCGACAACAAGTCTGTAATGCCTCTCAAAACCATGAGGCGATTATTCATGAAGTATCTCAAAACTTACCTGCTGACTTCACAGCATTAGCCGATGTGCAATCCGTCATCATCAACGCCATTAAACATCACCAATCTTGTAGTGAAAGCAACACCTAAGGTTATACCCTATTAAAAATGCCGCGTTAAACCGCGGCTTTTTCTTTTGTCCATTTTTGTTTGAATCGTTGCCACCAACTGGAGGATTCCTCGCGACCTTGGTACTGGCCATTTTGACTTAATACAACAATCAATTTTTGTAATAGCACCTGAGAGAATAAAAAAGGCGTAAAACGTGCGAAGCTATGTTCGGCTAATAACTGTCGAATCTGGCTACGAGAAGGCACAAAGTGCATAGACCAATCACCAAATAATCCGCGATCAATATACCCCTCGGTTAAGATTTTCAGTTGCGTATGGCGCTCATCCAAACCAATTTTATTGTAGAGTTCAGTCACCGCGTCACGAGGACCTTCCAACACCTGAAAGAAATACCCGTCACCGTAATACAGCACACCGCCGATATTTAACTTAGGGTTGTTACGTTTGGATTTGGTAAGTATGCGGCCAATTTCTAAATTAACGCCGGTGCCATCTACATCTACGGTTGACTGGCTGGCATACACTAAACGATATAATTGAGACATGATTTCCCTCGTAATCTTTCAATGCCACTAATTACGTGGCCGAGGGGCTTTTAGATCACGTTTTATTTTCAAAAGCCGCCACTTCATCTTGGCTTAATAGGCGGTAATCACCTGGCTTTAATTCAGCATCCAGTTGCACGCCACCTATGGACTCGCGATGCAGTGCCGTCACACGATTCCCTAACGCCGCAAACATGCGCTTCACTTGGTGGTAACGCCCTTCATGAATGGTGATTAATACTTCAGTGTCCGTGATGCGTTTAAGTTGCGCTGGTAAGGTGGGCTTTAGTTCATCTTTTAATTCGATGCCTTGCTCGCAACGACTTTCCGCTTCGTCTATAAGCGGTTCTGCCAGCCACGCACGATAGGTTTTTTCAAAATGGTGCTTTGGGGAAGTGATTTGATGAGACCACTGGCCATCGTCTGTTATCAACAATAATCCTGTGGTGTCTTTATCCAAGCGCCCCACCGTGTGTAAACGATCCACATTGATTTCGTTACGCATCAAATCAAATACCAGTGGGTGTTCCCCATCACTGTTGGCGCACACCATACCTTCAGGCTTGTGCATCATAAAATAGCGCGCGCCCGTAGTGGCCTCAACTATCTCTCCGTTAAGACACACTTGATCTTGCTGTGGTTGAATCTTATGTGAACCTGACTTGGCTTTGCTGCCGTTCACCTGCACGCGGCCAGCTTTAATGGCTTTAGCCGCAAGGGAACGGGTAAGAGGGGTGTAATCACTGAGAAATTTATCGAGGCGCATGCAAACATCCTAATTAGGCGCGCATTCTAGCGCAAACCCAATTAGCCTGTCAGGTTAACCTTGTTTGCGACGGGCAAATGCCCCAGGGCCTTCCAACATCACTTCCACATCATTGCGTAATTGCAAGACATGATCTTCGGCGATTTTCCACTGTGGGCCATTGACGATAGCCTGATAACGATCCCGAGCAAACGGTAGTAGATCACTTTTCACCAGCATGGTGATCGCTAGTAATGGGCCAATTAATTGGGCCGTATCGTCTTTACTTGCTATGTATTCATTTTGCAGAGCTTGCAGACGTTGTTCCAGTTCAACCACAAAGGTCTGATATTGCGCTACATCCATGTTTTTCCACTCATTTTGTTACATCACTTTAAATGAGTGTAGATGAGAAATTTCACCATGACAGATAAATTCCGCCAACTGGGACAATGGCGTGAGACAAAAAAGGCTAAGTGAATCACTTAGCCTTTTGTAAAGATTAGCCTTGGGAGAGCAAGGCCCTTAAATCAATAATACCGGCGTTAGCCCGCGACAAGTAAGACGCCATGACCAATGAATGGTTGGCGGTCAAACCAAAGCCACTGCCATTTAAAATCACAGGGGCCCACACGGTTTCTTGGGTGGCTTCTAATTCACGCACAATTTGGCGCACACTCACCAATGCATTCTTTTTGTGTAGCACTTCAGCAAAGTCCACTTCGATGGCTTTGAAGATGTGGATCAATGCCCAAGCACTGCCGCGTGCCTCATAAAACACATCGTCTATTTCCGTCCATGGGGTCTTCACTTCAAATTCCCCATCGTTTTCTGTGCTTTGCTGGGCGGCATTATCACCGGCTAAATCCACGTTAATGCGCTTTTGCCCCACGCTAGCACTTAAACGCTGACTCAATGAGCCTAAACGGGTTTCCACATCTTTGAGCCATTGGCGCAAATTATCCGCACGGGCAAAAAACTGAGCTTGAGCTTGTTGTTTATCCGCCAGCCTTAATACATAACTGTTTAGTTTTTGAATACCGCGGCGATATTCCCCTTCGGTATCTGGCAACGCCCAAGACAGGTTATCAAAATGAAACTGAGGCTCGGCCACCACTAGGTCTGTATCTTCTGTGCTTTGACTTTGGCTACGGCTAAAGTCTTTACGCAAAGCCCGGCTTAAATCCCGCACCTGCACTAATGCGCCGAACTCCCAATTTGGGATGTTATCTAGCCACAACCCCGGCGGCATGATGTCATTACTCAAATAGCCACCCGATTTATCTAATAAGGTACGGGCGATTTCCATTAAGGTCACCGTGGTGGTGTAACCCGTGGCCAGATGACGGTCATGTTCCATGGCGTGTTGCGCCGCCACTTCTGTCACCACAAACGGCTCCGGCTCACTGCTAAAGATGATGCCCATAATGATGGCAATGACTAAATAGATGGCTAAGCCAGCGATGAAACCCTTCATCATCCAGCCGGCCTCTAGAAATTGATCAAGACGTTCACTGCTTTTCGACATGAATTACTCCTGATCCTGGTGATGGTGGTGGTGATGCATAGAAGAATGATCAACCAATGACACCACAGGTAAGTGATAAGTATAGCTGGCGCCTTCGGCATCTTGTAATGTCACGACAACATGGGCACCTGGAGTGAGAGGCTTTTTTAAGCCCATAATCATCACATGCTCATGGCCGCTTTTAAATTCAAAGGTTTGCCCAGGAGCAATACTCACACTGGGAATACGACCCATGGACATAACCCCTTGAGCATTCTTAGTATGGGTATGGAATTCGCTTTTGGCAGCAATTTCGGTTGTGGCAGTCACTAATGTAACCGTTTTATCGCCGGTATTTTGTAACGTCATGAATGCTGCGGTATTAGGTTGGCCTGGAGGCATGGCACGCACTTGACCTTGTTTCAAAACCAAATCGGCATGGGCGTGAAACGCCGACAATAACCATACACAAAGAATAAAGCGCCCCATGATGTCTCCCTATCGAGTAAGTAATGCTTGGCACGGGGCTACTATATCAAACATTTCTCTTGAGTGTGTTTGTGGTTTCGCACTAATTGAGAACTAAGGCTCATCTTCTTGCGGATGCACGATCACAGGTGGTGGTGGCACATCCAAAGGCACAGGATGCCCCACGGCAAACCCCATGACCCCGTCTACACCTAATTTATGTAGGGCATCGATTTCCGCTTGGCTTTCCACCCCTTCGGCAAAACACAGGGCGCGCTGAGTTTGAAACACCTGAATCATTCCGCTGACAAAGAATGCATTGTCTTTATGTTGGTGAATGTCGCGAATATAGCGCCGTTCGATCTTGCCTTGATAAATAGGAAAGCGCGCCAAAAAGCCAAAGCTTTTTCCAGATGTACCCACATGGTCCACACTCAAACGCAAACCTAAATCGCTCATCTCGTGTAACCAAATTTGGGTTTTCACCGTCACATGGGCCAATGTGTATTCACTGCATTCAATAATGAGTCTGCGCATTTGTTCTTGCGTGACATGCTCGGCAAACCACTGGCGAAAGCTCGGGTCATTTAAGCTCTTGCCCGAAATATTCAACACCCAATCTCCACTAAAACTGGGGGATGCCATTTCTTGTTCAAAAATACGCTGCCAATGACGAATCACCAAGCGATCAAACTCTTGGGACAAACTGAGCTTGTCCACCATTGGCCAGAAATACCCAGCCATCATTGGCTCTTCATCGTCTTCCACTAATCGGCAATGAATCTCTTGCTGGATCACATTGTCATGATCATCAAACAAAGGCTGCGCATACAATTGAATACGATCATCCAACAAGGCGCTCTTCAAACGTTGTTGCCATTCCACCCAGTTGGTTAAAGGATGATGTTCGGTTTCACCAATCACTAAGCTGGTTTGTTCTTTTTTGCTACGTTGCAGCAGTAAATCCAGCTGGTGCTTTAAACTGGCAGGATCTTGCGCTTCATGCACTGGCATGGCCACCATGAATAATGATGTTTGATATTGCTGCACCAAGGACAAACGTTTAAGACTATCGTGAATGGCTTCAATACGTACTTGATATTGGCTATCCAATGGATCAGGGCTGAATAGCCAAAAATCTCCACCACTGGTGCGCGCAATGCCCACATGCTCATGGTTCAAGGATGACTCGGTTTTTAATTGCATGGCAATTTGCACCAGCACTTCATCCACCACGGCTTTGCCATGCAGCTCATTGAGTTCGGAAAGGTTTTCCACTTGAATCAAGGACATCCAGCCTGGGGCAAAGCGTTCATGCTTCATCCAGTCATACAGGTATTGATCCCAACCCTTGCTGTTAAGCACTTGGGTTAAGCCATCATTGAAGGTTTCTTGCTGTAGCTTGCGCACCGTTTGCCCGTGCGCTAAGAAACTGGCGTGCAAGCGATCACTTAAATGATTCATGGCCTGCACCAAGCTATGCACTTCTTTAGATGAGGGTTTTTCATGAATGTGCACAAACTGGTTGTGAGATAACTTTTGCGCAAGATGTTCGATTTGTTTTAACGGTCTTAACAGCCAGATCAACAGCACGCGCATGCCGTACACCACAATAAAGGTCATGAGCAAAAACCATGCGCACTCGGCTTTCACCAGCTGCCATAATTGCTCATAGCTGCTGCCTTTGTGCATGACCACCGTCAGCTGACCTAACTGCTGCCAACCGTCTAACACCTCTACCTGGGCATAACCGGCATCCAAGTCCATCCAACGCTGAAACCAAGTGGGTGCTTGTACTTGATCACTGCCTGCTCTTTCAATCACCTGGTTACTGGCAACGTAATCAAAACGCATGACAGAGAATGATCCGCGATCAAACATCACATCCAACATGGAGCGTAACGTGGCGTTGTCTTTTACCTTAGCGCTTTGGGATAAGGTCAGCGCCATGGTGGTGGCAGTTTCATCGGCACGGGTTTGCAGTTGTTGCTCGAAATGATGTTTGAGATTTTGAATGTTCAACCACAAATTGCCGATCAAGATCACGGCCATAAGCAAACCAATATAAAGAGCCAATTGTCGACGAATACTCATAAAAAACAGTCCGACCTTTTATTATTGTTTAACACTATCAGCTTGGGGCAGCTCTAACCAAGGCTGCAATCCCTGCTGTTCCATACGCAACAAGACATCCATCCACATGCTTAAGCGGCTCGCGCTTCCCACTTTGATGCTACGTCCCTGCTGTCGCTCAATCCACATGCCCATACCATTAAAGCTATAAACTGGCGCTAAGTCTCGCCGCTTAGATGCTCTTTCAATGGACTCGGTTAAATTATCCAAAATAAGCGGTTCGCTGCTGGGGGTGGCGTAATACGCCAACACCATATGGGCCTGATTCAATTTCAACGCCTTTACATAGGTGATGCGCAGTTTATCTTGCGCCACCCCAGCTTGAATCAGGGAGAAATACTTAGCAATCACAAAGTCTTCACAGTCCCCACCTCGGGTGCTTAAAGACTCCAAAGGCGTGGCCCAATAGTCTTGTTTTTGCCAATGATGTTCATCACTGACAAAGGTTAAATTACGATTAAAATATTGATTCACCTTGGTAAGGGTCTTCAACTCTTGCTGATGATCATGCTGGTGCCCTTGCTCCATGACAAAATTCGCCCAATCTATCAAAGACTCTTGGCCGTTTTTACCAAAGCGCTCATACACAGTTTGGATCATAGCGTCACTTAACAACCGCCCTCCTCCTTGCGCCACCGCTAGGCACATCAGTCCCAGCAAACACCCGAATATAAGCAGGTTCTGCCGATTCAATCCCTGTGGCACCATCTCCACCTATCTATTAAATATGTTCCATATCCATTAACTATAGGTGAGCGTCGAGATTTCGTGGCACAATTTTCTAACACCGATTACCACCATCATCACCCCCTAATCTCTCCTCTTTCTCGCTTTCGGGTTGTCATATCTTCCTCAAGGGTCTGTGGTTATTGATACAGTGCCCATTCTGACCAACTCAAAGCAGCGCACAGTGAAAACCTTGCTAAAGTTAAAGAAGCCGACATCGCCTTTGGGACCCCATGAGCCATATTGAAAAAGAATCCGCTTCCAGCGCCTTAAAGCGCCACTTTGCCAGCCGCGTCAGCAATCAGATCCGCGTTCTGATTAATCTATGGCGGCATAACTGTGAGCATGGCTTAACCCCAGAGCATTTACCCAAGCTCATTGAAGAATGTGAAAAGCTGGTTCGTCACAGCCTTAAATTTAATATTCACCATCAACATGATCACGCCTTGGTGATTTTGGATTTACTCAGCGATGCTCTTACAGCAGGCGAAATTAATGCCCATCAGCAGCAGGCCTTGCAGCACGCAATAGACAAACTAGGCCAAAGCTCCTTACGCAAAACCGATCAAAACGATGTTAATCAGATTCCACAAAGCCGCCCAGTGATTTTATGTGTGCCCCCTGAGCTGGCGGAAAAGCTCACTGAACAACTCAATCACTTTGGCATCAGCAATCAAGTGGCCACAGACAATGACCACTTCTATCGCTTACAAGACACATTTGAGGCCAGTGCCTATATCACCGACATACACTTCGTGAGAGAGCACAATGGTTTGGAATTAATGAGCCATTTCGTCAAGCTCAAGCAATCCAATGTGCCCATGATTTTCATCACACAAGAAGAATCCGCCAGCATCCAGCAGCGCTTAGAAGCTCATCGCGCCGGTGGTTTGCGCTTCTTTGTGCGCCCAGCTGTGGGGCAATTGATTCGTAGTGTGGAAAAATATTATTCACC
>JBFEWA010000027.1:0-16341 GCA_041546605.1 Bermanella sp. | reverse complement strand
GGTGGTGGTAGCCTTCCAATTTGGTTTGTAGTCATTGTGGGCTTTTTGTTACGACCAAGCTTGCGCCACTTGAGCCGCCCATAGCCATGCTTTAATATCGTGCAACTCTAAAAATAAAAAACTAGGTTGTACATGCTGTTATTATCGGGTTTTGCCCTAGGTGTCATGGCGGTTTTGTCCTTGGTGGTCTATCGCGACTATGGTCACCTAACCGTTGCAAAAGTATTTGTGGCCATTTTAGTTGCCGGAGCCTGCTTTTTAATTGAGCCTCAATTAAACGGGCTATGGGCGGATCTTGCTGCAGACCTTTACACTATGGTGCCCGCTTTGTTCTGGGTCTTATGCCAATTCGCCTTCTCCCATCGACCTCGGGTTTTATCATTCTTAGGGGCCATTGGCCTATATACATTTGTTGCGCCTATGATCTCTCGCCACTTCTTTGAGGCCTCCACTCCGCTTTTACGCCACGTGTTTTGGGTATGGCCTTCATACTGCGAATACCTAATGATTGCATCGGGTCTTTGGACGGTTATGTCCAATTGGTCGGATGACCTTGTGGAGTCTCGCCGCCAACTACGTGGCGTTGTATTAATCGGCGTGGGCATCAGTGTGTTATTGGTGGTGATTCCCGCTAACACTCTGATTGTGGGGCGCTGGTTACCCTATGTATCCATTAATGTCATCACTCTGGTATGTGCGTATTTCTTGCTGCGCACTCACCAAGGGGTGCTATTTGGCATCATCAAATCAGAAACCTCTGAAACCGTACACGAATCATCCTCCCCTGTGCTCAGTGATGAAACGAAACGATTAAACGCATTAATGGCTGCTGGTTTCTATCGCACCGAACACCTGACTTTAAAGGAGTTGGCAGCCGAATTAGAGTTACCGGAATACCGCACCCGCAACCTGATCAACCAAACCCTGGGCTATCGCAACTTTAATGACTACATTAACCAGCTGCGTATTCGTGAGGCCTGCGAACGGCTACTGAACGAGCCTGAATGTCCAGTATTGAATATTTCACTGGATGTGGGTTATCGCACCCTGAGCTCATTTAACCGAGCCTTTAAAGACATCATGGAAATGTCCCCATCTGAGTACAGACAGCGCCAAAATCCACAAAATGGCTAATTTGTCCCATGCAAATCCTTAAAAACCGGTATTTTGAGGATTTTGCACAGTCATCCTGTTTGGCCAAATATCACCTCTAAAACCCTTATAGTTACTGGGCTTCAAGCTTTTGCACAATGCTTTTTGTGTATTGCAAACTCATATCATTCGAGCTTTTTCCCGCCCCGACATACATTAGTCCCAACAAAATAATAACGAATACCGATGGGGGACTGAACGATGCATTACGCTCATACTTCGCCGCATATGACGGTTCACTTTCAGCCTAAACACATAGGCTTGGTGGAAGACATAAAGCAAATACTCCGCACGTCTTTATCGGACCATCCGAATTTCGACATGATCGCCACCGCCTTCAACATCAGCGGGCGCACCTTGAGACGTCAGCTATCAGAAGCCGGTACCAGCTTTCAAAAATTACTGGATAACCAGCGCCGCCAATACGCCATTGATTGCTTACAAAACACCGACATGCGCACCGAAGACATTGCCGAAGCTCTGGGCTTCAGTGATGTGGCCAACTTCCGTCACGCGTTTAAAAAGTGGGTAGGATTATCCCCTGCGGCCTACCGCCAGCAGTTCCAGTCCACTCAAACTGTGATGAACGCTTAAACCATAAGGCCTGAACGCAAAAAGCCACCCGAGGGTGGCTTTTTGCGTATTTTTTAATCGTAAGATTAAAGTACGTTTAGCAATTCTACTTCGAATACTAAAGCGCTGTGCGGAGGAATCGCACCTTGGCTACCCTGAGGACCGTAAGCTAGGTCACTCGGGATGAATAGACGCCATTTAGAGCCTTCCTTCATTAACTGTAGCGCTTCAGTCCAACCAGCGATAACACCGGCAACTGGGAATTCAGCAGGCTGACCACGTTCTACAGAGCTGTCGAATACACGACCGTCAATGAAGGTGCCGTGATAATGGGTACGAACGGTAGATTCACGAGTTGGCTGTGCGCCAGAACCTTCAGTGATGATTTCGTACTGTAGACCGCTTTCTAGGGTCACGATGCCGTCTTTTTTGGCGTTTTCAGCAAGGAAGTCTTCCCCTACTTGTTTAGCCGCTTCAGCCGCTTTTGCTTGAGCTTCTTGCATTTGCGCTTGAATCACTTGATACGCTTCTTCAATTTGCTCTTGTGACAAAGGCATTTCGGCATTGGCCGTTGAATCTTGAATACCTTTTAAAACGTTATCTAGGCTAAAACCTTCAAATTGGCTGCCTTTTAGCTGATCACCTACTTGACGACCGATCAAGTAGCTAACTTTTTCCGCTGGTGTCTCTAATTTCATAGTGCTTCCAAAAGTTCACCCGAGGGTGAAAGTGAATTCGTCGCGCACTTTACCACAGACTGGTACAAACTTCAGGCCCTATGGGCCCTTAGCCGATGATCAACTTAATGCCTACGATTAAAGTGATGAGTTCATACGCTCGCTTAATCCAACCAGAACCCATTTTAATGGCCAAATGCGCCCCCACATATCCCCCAAGAAGTGACCCCAACACCAAAGCCACTAACCAATCCCATTGTATTTCTGCCAAAAAGCCCATGGTCAACGCGCCACTGGCATTCCAAAATAAGCCCACGGCAATCAAGGTATGCCCAACCGCCTGCTTGTAATTTAAGCCAAACCATTTCACCAACCACATGGTGGCAAATAAACCGGTTCCTGCCGACAAAGCCCCATTGGCAAAGCCAATAATGGCAAGCCCTACTCCACCAATTAGCTGCCCGGCTAAATGGCGATTCTTGCGACTGGGCTCCAAACCTAAGCTGGGTTTAAGCAAAGAATACAAACTTAACCCTAACGTCATGATGCCAAGGGCAATTTCAGCATAGCGGTCATTCACACCTATGATCACATACGCCCCTAGCACCACCCCAGGTATACCACTGGCCAGCATAAACAGGTTCAATCGCCAGCTGGTATGGCCTTCCTTTACATTGCGTACCGTCGCCCCCAGTCCAAGGGCCACAGTTGCGATTTTGTGGGTGGCCAGGGCCACAGAAAATGGCAGGCCCATGAAGATCAACACAGGCAGCTGAATCAAGCCTGCCCCACCCCCTGCAAATGCCGAGAAAATATTGGCCAAGGTGCTGATCAAAAACAGTATAATCTGGTCTAGCATATAGAAATTCTTACCATTCACTTCAAAAGGAGCTATTAGAACGCATGTCGTCCTTTGCCCTGTATTACTATGATCAATGTCCATTCTGCCAAATGGTGCTACGTGAAATGCGTAACCTGCCATTAGACATCGAACTGAAAAACACCCTTATGGACCCACAAAACCGCCAAGATCTCATCCAAGGTGGCGGGCGTTCCACCGTACCTTGCCTGCGCATCACAGACGAGCAAGGCCAAGTACAGTGGATGTATGAATCACGGGACATCGTGCAATACCTGAAAAATCAGGCGTAAGCAGTCGTTAGATTAATTGCTTTTGTTTTAGTAAACGCTCAACTGTGTCCACCACAGCTTGAGTGTGGCTATCAATTTCTAAATTGATGCCATCCCCCACTTTCACATCTTTATAGGTGGTGATGTTAAGTGTCTCTGGAATCAAGTAGACACAGAAGCGGTCATCCTTCACCTGCGCAATGGTCAAACTGCAACCATTTAAGCCAATGTATCCTTTATCAAAAATGTAAGGCTTAACCGCATCGGTTAATTCAAACCAAACGATGCAGTTGTTTTCCGGGCGTTCAATCTCTACCACGCGAACCACACTGTGCACATGGCCACTTAGTTGGTGTCCGCCAATATCGTCGCCAAATTTCGCAGCACGCTCCACATTCACATAGCTGCCTTGGGTCAAGTTCTGCAAATTAGTGAGGTTTAGGCTGGCCATCATCACATCAAACGTTACCTGATTACCTGTGATACTGGTTACCGTTAAACAGGTGCCATTCAACGCCACACTGGCCCCTATGGTCAGTCCAGGGACCATGGCATCGGGCAAGGATAAGGTGAGAGTCCATAATCCTGTTTGTTTTTGGATGTGATCAATTTGAACGGCAGACTGTACAATTCCAGTAAACATAGGCATCTTCCAAATTTAAGAGGGTTATTATGAACTATACTAACCCCAGATTCTTAAAAATATTCTTAAAAATAAGCGCCCAATGATACGGAAAACAAACGATAAAAAAATAGGATTGGTGCTTTCAGGCGGCGGGGCTAGGGCTGCCTATCAGGTGGGGGTTCTCAAAGCCATCATCCGCTTATTACCACAGGACACCCCAAATCCATTTCAAGTGATCAGTGGTACCAGTGCTGGGGCCATTAATGCCGTGGCACTTGCCAGCTATGCCAGCCACTATCGCCAAGGGATTCAGCGCTTAGAACACACCTGGAAAAACTTCAGTTGCGATCAAATTTTCCGCAGTGACTTTCTCAGCGTTTTAAAGTGGTCATCTAAGTTTTTTCTCAATACGTTTTTTGGCTACAAAGCCGGTGATCCCGTTTCACTACTGGACAATTCACCGCTGCGACAACTACTCAAAAAAATGATTTTGTTTGAAAACATACAAAAATCCATCGATAACCAAGACCTGCACGCCTTATGCGTCACCGCTTCCGGTTATGCATCCGGTGAATCTGTGAGCTTCTTCCAAGCTCATAAAAGCATCAAAAATTGGCAACGCTTGCGTCGCATTGGCTTACGCTCGCGCATAAATGTAGAGCATTTGTTAGCCTCCTCGGCAATTCCGGCCGTTTTCCCTGCTGTTCAAATCAATCGCGAATACTTTGGTGATGGTGCCATTCGTCAATTGGCGCCTATTAGCCCTGCCCTGCATTTAGGCGCTGATAAGATCCTTGTGATTGGTGTCAGCGGTCAAGCCCATAAACGCAAACCTCGCGAACAAATGAAACACTATCCAAGCATGGCCAAAATAATGAACCACATGTTCAACGCTGCGTTCTTGGATAGTATGGAAAGTGATGTGGAACGCCTGTCACGCATTAATACCACCATTAGTAAAATTCCAGAAAAAATCATAGATGAGCAACAAATTAATCTGCGTCCGGTAGAGATTTTAGAGATTAACCCCAGCGAATCCATTGATGACATTGCCGCTCGCCATGCACGGGAACTGCCCAAAAGCCTGCGCTTTTTCTTAAGAGGCTCTGGCACCACCCACAAAAGCGGCGCGGGTGTATTAAGTTATTTATTATTTGAACGGGGATTTTGCCGCGAACTCATTCAATGTGGCTATGATGATGCCATGAAGCGTAAAGACGATATTTTACGTTTTTTCTGTGACACTTCTGAATCGCAAAAACAAGCCTAATGACTTTTTAAAAGCAATTGAGCTTAGTGCCCATCAAGGCTACCATGATGGAAAATACAATAACGACACATTATGCGCCTACTCATTCTTCTCACATTGTTTGCAGCCCACACAGCTATCGCCTACCCAGTAGGACAATACGCTGGTTTTGGCATGGGTTATTCTTGGACTCAAGCCACATTTAACGACCAAACACGCACACTGGGCGCCATTCGAGAAGAACCTTCTCATGGTGAGGTGAGTAACGCCGGCTTACCTTGGCAAGCCTATTATGGTTTTCGCTTTCATCCTAATTATGGGATTGAACTGGGTTATATGAATTATGGCAGCATTGAATTTCAAAAAACCTTAACCACATTTGATGACAGCCAATCCGCCGAGGTGTCATCTAGCGTACGAGATGCTGAAGTCTCAAGTTCAGGTTTTTTCTTACAGCATGTTTTATCCTACCCATTGCTCACTCATTTTGTGATTCAAGCCAGAGCCGGTATTTTGATGGGCAGTACTCACTATAGTGAGTTAGAAACCCTCACCACCACATCTGATGACACAGGTACAGTCACCATACAACAGCCTAACTCCAGCTATGATGGCTTTGTTAAAGAACAACTGGCGTTAAGTGTGCTCTATCAATCCTCAAAAAGCTGGTATTGGCGCTTACAGCTGAATCAAATTGATGTAACGCACCCAGAAGAAAATGAATCCTTCACCCATTGGTTTACAAGCCTATCGTTAGAGTATCAATTACAGGATTAAACCATGCCAAAACTGCCACAATCTCTCATCCTATTATTCGCCTTACTGCAGCTATCCGGTTGTGCCTCTTTATTTAATGGCAGCCAACAACAGGTAAGTATCAAAACCCACGCTCAAGCTGAGATTTATATTGATGATCGCTTTTCTGGAAAAGGCTACGCGCAAAAATCATTAAAGCGTGATGAAAGCCATGTGATTCGTGTGGCGCTGGGGGACTGTGAACAAACCTATATTACCCAAGCCCGCTTTAACCGCACCAGTTTATTAGGTTTATTTTTGGATGCCGGTTTAATCAGTATTCCTGTTGATTTTATGACGGGAGCGGCATGGAACGTGTATCCGGATCGTTTCATCATGCAACCAGAATGCATGAATGATCAGCAACCTTAATAGGCGAGCATAAATAGACAGACATAAAAAAACCGCTTAATTAAGCGGTTTCTGTTAGCAGTGCCTTCACTGGCCCATAGGTTTTACGATATATCTCTGTGGGTCCATGTTCTCTTAATGCTTCAAGATGCGCCTTTGTTGGATAGCCCTTATGTTTGGCTAAACCATACTCAGGGTATTGAGCATCCAATGCCACCATATCGTGATCTCGTTGCACCTTAGCCAAGACAGACGCCGCAGAAATGGCCGCCACAAGGGCATCCCCTTTTACGATGGCCGTACCTGCACAGGGCAAATCTTTAGGTAAGCGATTACCGTCGATCAATGCGTGTTGCGCAGCAATCTGCAGACCTTGAATCGCTCTTGTCATGGCCAACATACGCGCGTTTAGAATATTGATTTCATCAATCTCTTGCGCCGTGCAGCGAGCAATGCAATACGCTAAGGCTTTTTCTTTAATAATCGGAAACAGCATTTCACGCTTTTTTTCGCTGAGCTTTTTCGAATCGTTAAGCTGATCAATTGGGTTGTTAGGATCCAAAATCACCGCGGCGGCCACTACGTCGCCACATAAAGGACCGGCACCTGCTTCATCCACACCGCAATAAATTAACTGCTGATCAATTAGGATTTGCTCTTGTGGAATAATCTCAAGCATGAGGATTCACCAATTCTAAAACCGCTTTCGCGGCTGCTTGATCCGCATCGCGCTTTAATTCTTTATGCAAAGCTAAAAACTCAGCCTGTAAATGGGCCGATGCTTTTTCATTTTGTATAAAGTTTAAAACCGCATTGGCAAGATTCTCAGGAGTTGCCGCTTCTTGCAGAATCTCGGGGACCAATTCTTTACCAGCTAAAAGATTGGGTAATGACACAAACGCTTGTTTTAGCATTTTACGCACAATAAAAGCGGTTAACGCAGACAACTTATATGACACCACCAAAGGCTTTTTAAATAACATACCTTCTAAGGCTGCCGTGCCTGATGCCATCAATACAGTATCGGCACAGGCCATGGCTTCACGGCTTTGTCCATGCAAAAGCTTCACCGCCAAAGACTCATGGTCAGCCAACATATTGGTTAGCTGCTGAAAACGCTCATCATTGGCTGCTGGCAAGACGAATTGCACATTCGGAATCTGTTGTTTAATTAATTCTGCCGTTTGCAAAAATAATTCCCCCAAACGTGACACTTCCCCTTCGCGAGAGCCTGGCAACAGTGCCACCACTTTCGCATCGGTTTTTAATTCTAGTGTTTGTCGAGCTTGCAGGGTATCCGGTTCAAATGGAATGGCATCTGCCAAGGTATGCCCTACACAGACCGCCGGCACACCGTGCTTGTTATAAAAATCCACTTCAAAGGGAAACAAGCACAATACCAAGTCCACTGATTCTTTAATTTTAAACACGCGCTTTTCACGCCAAGCCCACACACTTGGACTCACGTAATGTACCGCTTTAATGCCTTTATGCTTTAATTTGCGCTCTAAACTTAAATTAAAATCCGGCGCATCAATACCGATGAACACATCAGGTTTTAAATCGGTGAGCGTGTTAAATAATTGCTTACGAATTTTGAGTAGCTCACCTAAACGACCAAGCACTTCAAATAATCCCATAACCGATAAACGTTCCATGGGATACAAAGATTCAAAACCTTCGGCAATCATTTTAGGGCCGCCAATGCCCACAAAGCGGGCATCAGGGTATTGTTGTTTTAACGCTTTAACTAAACCAGCACCTAGAATATCGCCAGATGCTTCTCCTGCCACCATGGCAAAGCATAATGACATTAGCGGATGATTCCTCGTGTGGATTGTTCGATACTCTCAATGAAAGCTTCTACCGCAGGAGATTCTTTTAATAACTCTTCAAGCTCAGGCTTGGCCTCTTCAAGGGTTAAGCTCTTGCGGTAAACCGATTTATAAGCTTGACGCAAAACGCGAATATCGTTCTTTTCAAAACCACGGCGTTTTAAGCCTTCGATATTAATACCATGAGGTTTAGCAGAGTTACCATTTGCCATCACATACGCAGGAACATCTTTTAAAACAATGGAGCCCGTTCCACACATACTGTGACTGCCAATTTTTACAAACTGGTGCACCTGAGACGCGCCACCAAGAATCACATAATTACCAATGTGTACGTGACCGGCAATGTTGGTGTCATTAGCTAAAATGCAGTTATCCGCCACAATCACATCATGGGCGATGTGAACGTTCACCATGAACAAATTATGGCTGCCAATTTTAGTTAGGCTATTATCTTGCGTGGTACCACGGTGCACAGTGCAGGCTTCGCGGAAAATATTGTGATCGCCAATTTCTAAACGCGTGTCTTCGCCTTTGAATTTTTTATCTTGGCAATCTTCACCAATGGTACAGAATTGAAAAATGCGGTTGTGCTTACCTATAGAGGTCGGCCCTTTAATCACCACATGACTGCCAATAACCGTTCCTTCACCAATGGTCACATCCGGTCCAATAATCGTAAACGGACCAACTTCTACGTTATCTGCCAACTTGGCACTGGGATCAATAATCGCACGTGAATCAATCAAAATGTATTTCCCTTTCGGCACACATAATTTCCGCTTGGCAGGCTATTTGTCCATCTACCCAAGCTTCACATTCAAATCGCCAGATACCACGTTTGTCACTAACATAACGCGCCTCCATGTCTAAACGATCTCCGGGCACCACAGGTTTTTTAAAACGAGCTTTATCAACGCCCGCAAAATAATACACCGTGTTTTCGGCCTTTTCTTTTTCTATGGCATCTAGCCCTAATAGCCCAGCTAGTTGCGCTAATGATTCTAAAATCAAAACCCCTGGCATAATTGGATGCTTGGGAAAATGGCCATTAAAAAATGGCTCGTTGCTGGTCACATTTTTGTAACCCACAATGCGCTGTTTTTTATCCAGCTCTGTCACCCGATCCACCAATAGAAACGGGTAGCGATGCGGTAATAAATCCGTAATTTCCTTATAGCTCATTACCGTCATAACGTTATTCCTGTTGAGATTTCTCAATGAGTTTAATGCGTTTCGCCATTTCGTCCAGTTGACGGAAACGGGCCGCACTCTTACGCCACTCTGCCGTACTGGACATGGCCGTACCAGAAGAATAACTACCAGGCTCTGTAATGCTCTTAGTGACCAGCGTCATGGCTGTCACATGGGTGCCATCAACCAATTGTAAATGGCCCGCAACACCCACACCGCCTGCTAACGTACAGCAGCTACCAATCTTAGTGCTGCCTGCAATCATACAGCCACCGGCCATGGCCGTATGGGCACCGATTTCCACGTTATGGGCAATTTGAATCTGGTTATCCAGCTTCACGCCATCTCCAATGATGGTATCGCTCATGGCACCACGGTCAATGGTAGTATTGGCGCCGACTTCCACATCATTACCCATGACAACACCACCAATTTGGCAGATTTTAACCCACTTGCCCTTTTCGTTGGCGAAGCCGAATCCATCAGAACCAATCACAGCACCACTGTGTAAGATGCAATCGTTGCCAATCACCACATCGTGATAGATGCTGACGTTTTGGTGTAGGCGAGTATTCTCACCCACTCGGCTGTTACAACCCACCACAGAGCCCGCACCAATCACAGCCCCTTTGCCTAAAACCGCATAGTCTTCAATCACTGCGCTCGGGCCAATGCTTACGCCCTCAGCCACTTGCGCCAGTGGACTCACCACGGCACTGGGATGAATATTGCCACTAGGAGCAGGTAAGGTATTAAACAATTGAGAGACTTTTGCATAACCCAAATACGGGTTATCTAGCACCAATGCTGCACATTGGCAGTCTTGCGCTTGCTTAGGGTGGACAATCACCGCACTGGCTTGAGTGTGCTGCAGTTGATCTTTATAAGCCATATTCGCCAAAAAGCTCAATTGCCCAGGCTGAGCCTGAGCAAGAGTGGCAATGCCATCGATGATGATGGATTCATCACCGACTAATTGAGCGCCCAAGAATTGCGCTAATTCAGCAAGAGTACGGGCCATAACTTATTTCGCAGCGCTGGCTTCGTTTAATTTGTTTAGCAGTTTCTTCGTTAGATCCAAATCTGGCACAACATGGATAACCGCTTGACCATTTAGCACGATATCCACGCCTTCAGCGTCGATTAACGACTTTAGAATATCTTGTAAACGCGGCAGGTTCGCACGGAAAAACTGCTGACGCCATTGCTGTTCCGCTTGCTGTAACTTACCAGCGTAAAACTTAAATTCGCTTTGCTTTTCTTTGATGTCATTGCTGATTTTACGACGTTCTTCATCGCTCATAATGGCGCCGTCTTTTTGCAGTTTTTCTTGGCTGGCCATAAGCTCTTTTTCAAGATCTTTTACTTTGCCTAAATCATCGCCAAACTGATCTTCAACCTGTTTGAAAGACGCTTTCGCACCATCCGATTGAAATAACGCGCGCTCCATGTCCACAACAGCAATCTTGCTGCCAGCTGCCATGGCAGAAGAAGCAACCAATACAAGGCTGGCTACGGCAACTTTTGTCCAATTCAACATAATACTTCCTATTGTCATCACTTATTATTGTAAAAATCTGGCCAAGAAGACTGCTTGAAAATCCTCGGATTTTCAAGCAACTCCATTAAAATACTTGGCCAAGGGAGAATTCAAAGCCTTCGGTTTCGTCATCGTCTTTGCTGTTCAAGCTACGAGCGAAAGTAAAGGTAAGCGGGCCAATGGCCGTCACCCAGGTAAGACTCACACCGGTACCCAGACGGATCTCATCCACATCGAACCCTTCAACACAGCCAGGGTGGTCATTGGTGAATCCATCTCGCGTGGCTCCTGTTAATTCCAAACACTGGGTATCAAATACGTTACCGGCATCCAAGAACAACACACTGCGCATGCTGCGTTGATCTTCCACAAACGGCAGTGGGAAAACCAACTCCATGGAGGCCTCGGTTAATAAGTTACCGCCTAAGCTGTTATTGTCTTCAGTATAATAGTCACCTCGATCAATTGGGGTAATCGTTTCCCCTACTTGTTGATATTCAATAAAGGTGTTTTTAATTGCCCCTTTCGGGCCTAAAGAGTTACTGGTGTAACCACGTACCGAGCCCACACCACCGGCGCGGAAGTTACGGAAAAATGGCAGCTCTTCGGTATCGCCATATCCGTCTCCATAACCTAGCTCTGTACGAATACGGAAGGTCCACTCACCAGAAATTGGGAAGTATTTCTGCGCATTATAGGTCACACGATAATATTCTAATTCACTGCCCGGCACCGTGGCTTCTAACGCTAAGCTTTGTTTCGCACCAGCTGTTGGGAATAAACCGCGGTTTAATGTGGTCCAACTCCAGCTACTACCTAGTGTCACTTCAGCAAAGTCATCCCCTTGTACATCAATGAAGTTCAAAATTTCTTCAGGAATACCAGAAGAGCGCGCTTCCATTAAGGTACGACTGGCTTCAATAGAGAATGACAAACGTTCACGGCCACTAATTGGGAAACCAAAGCTAGTACGAGCACCGTATGTATCTGTGTTGTAATCACTCAATGACAACTCAGAGAAATCCGTTTGGCTATAGAACAAACCATATCCACGACTAATGCCATCCACAGTGTAATACGGGTCGGTATAAGATAAATTCAAGCTGGCCACTGCATCGGTTTTATTCAATGAGGTGCTCATTTTTTTACCGGTACCCATGAAGTTATTTTGACTCACACTGGTACCAATGATCATGCCGTCTGCACTGGAGTAACCAATACTTAAATTCAAGCTACCACTTGGTTGTTCTTCTACCGAGTAATTCACATCAATTAAGTCGTCAGATCCTGGCACTTTTGGAGTTTCAACGTTCACACCTTTAAAGAAGCCCAACTGCTCTAGTCGACTCTTAGATTGTTCAATTAATTCAGTTGACGCCCAACCGCCTTCCATTTGCACCATTTCACGACGTAACACCTCATCCATAGTGGACTCGTTACCGGTGAAATTAATGCGGCGCACGTAAGTACGTTTGCCTGGTTCCACAAAGAAGGTCAGCTCTACGGTTTTATCTTCATCGTTAATCTTAGGCACGCCATTCACACTGGCAAAGGTAAAACCTTCATTACCTAGGCGCTTGGCAATTAAATCTTGGGTCAAGGTCACGCGCTGACGACTGAAGGTCTCCCCTTCATTCATGATGATTAATTTGCGTAAAACTTCTTCATCTAAGATGAGTTCACCGGCCAAATTCACTTTATTAACCGTGTACACATCACCTTCGTGTAAATTCACGCTAATGAATACGTCTTCTTTGTTTGGAGATAAAGACACTTGCGTGGATTCCACATTAAAGCGGATATAGCCACGGTCTAAATAGAATGAGCGTAAGCGCTCTAAGTCGCCACCTAGTTTTTCGCGGGAATATTTGTCATCACTGGAGTACCAAGACCAAAGGTTGCTTGGCTTTAATTCAAATTGTTTAAGCAGTTCAGCTTTTTCAAAGTTTTCATAGCCCACCACGTTGATGTGACTGATAGAGGCCACGGAGCCTTCATCCACTTTGATTTTTAACGATACGCGGTTACGCGGCAGCTTTTTTACTTCGGTATCGATTTGCGCGTCATAACGACCTTGGCTCACGTATTGACGCTCTAGTTCAAGTTCTAAGCGCTCAAGGGTGGAACGTTTGAACACATAACCCTCTGCTAAGCCCGCTTGCTTCAAACCACTTTTTAATTGTTCTGTTTCAATGGCGCTATTACCTTCGATTTCCAATTCTGTAATGGTCGGTAATTCCACTAAATTAATAACCAGAATATTGCCGTCGCGAAGCAGTTCAATGTCATTGAAATAACCGGTAGCAAATAACGTACGACTGGCACTGGCCAACTGAGCATTGTCTACTTTATCGCCAATATTAATAGGAAAAGAGCCAAATACAGTACCGGCGCTGACACGTTGTAGACCGTCGACGCGAATATCTTTAACCGTAAAAGAGGCAGCCTGAGCAAACGTCGCACTGAAAGCCAAAAGCAAGCTGATTAAGGTGAACTTCATGTTAATCCGAATTTATTGTTATCTTACGCTGTCGGTGAATGGTTACTGACAAGCAAATGTAAATGGAAAATTATATACGACTTATGTCATTAAATATGGCAACAAACATAACCATCATAAGCAGTGCCATGCCCAGTCTTAATCCCGCTAACTGAACCTTCTCAGAAACTGGTGACCCCTTCACCGCTTCGATCACATAATATAAAAAATGCCCGCCATCCAAGACAGGAATCGGTAATAAATTCACCACTGCTAGCATCACACTGATGTACGCTAAAAACCCAATAAAGGCTTCAAACCCTGCCTGAGCCGAGGCGTTGGCTACTTTAGCAATGGTAATGGGTCCGCTCAAGTTCTTAACGGATAATAAACCCTGCAACATTTTACCAATGGACTCTAATGTCACGATGGACATATCCCAGGTTTTATAGGCCGCGCGACCGATGGATTCAAACACCCCATATCTTTGAGTGATAACAAACCCCTCTGGTAATTCAGGGGACTGCACCATGGCACCGGCAAAGCCAAAAGTTTCGCCATTCTCAGCGGTTTTGCTGGCTGGAATCAACGTAATCGTTTGTGTGGTGTCATCACGCAGTACAGAAAGGCTTAACGCCTTGCCCGGGTTGGCTTTTACTTCTTCAACAAAGTCATACCATTGAGCAATAGCAGCATCATTTACGTGTGTAATTTCATCACCGGCTTGTAAGCCTGCTTGCTGAGCAGGCATACCCGGTTGTACTTCTGCCAAAATCGCCGGAACACTTGGACGATACGGAGCTATGCCTAATTCTCGAAGCGCGTTGGGTTCTTCTTTATCACTTAACCAGCGCGCAATACTGATGCTGTGCTGACCTTGGCCTTGGCCTTGGGTAGTGAACACAATTTCGCCAGTATCACCTAAGCGCTTTAGCAATTGGTAATGCACTTCTTGCCAACTGCCCACGTCTTCATTGTCTACTTGGATGATTTCTTGGCCTTCACGCAAACCCGAAGCATACGCCAAACTGGCTTGGTCTATCTCACCAATCACAGGTTTCACTTGCGTGATACCTGTCATGAACATGATCCAATAGGCAAAAATCGCAAATATAATATTGGCCGCAGGACCTGCCAATACGATGGCCATACGCTGCCAAACGGTTTTACGATTAAATGCTTGGTCTACGAGTTCAGCGGGTACGTCCCCTTCTCGTTCGTCCAGCATTTTCACATAGCCACCTAAGGGAATGGCGGCTACCGCAAACTCACAGCCGGAGCGATCGGTGCGGCTCCACAAAATTTTGCCAAAGCCCACAGAAAAACGCAGTACTTTCACGCCGCAACGACGGGCCACCCAGTAGTGTCCGTATTCATGCACCGTCACCAAAATACCTAGGGTAACGATTAAAGCTAATACGCTATAAAGTGCACTCATGATTGAATTTTGTCCTCTACGAAGCGTCTCGCCCAGGCATCCGCTGCTAGGATGACGTCTAGACTGTCTGCCGCTTCGATTGTGCATGCATTGAGTGTTTCATCGATCAGGTCTGAGATCGACGTAAAGGCAATTTGTTCCCGTAAAAAACCTGCCACGGCAATTTCATTGGCCGCATTCAGTATCGTGGCCGCAGTGCCACCGGTTTCAAACGCCTGAGAAGCTAATTTAAGAGCTGGAAACACCTGATGATTCGGCGCTTCAAAGTTCAGCTGTGCCACTTCGAATAAATTTAACGGTTTCACGCCAGAGGCAATGCGCTCCGGCCACGCCAGACCATAGGCGATAGGCGTACGCATGTCCGGATTGCCCATTTGGCAAATAACCGAGCCATCAACATATTGCACTAACGAGTGAATAATGGACTCAGAGTGAACCACCACTTCAATCTGTTTAGGCGTCACATCAAATAACCAACAGGCTTCGATTAATTCCAAGCCTTTGTTCATCAAGGTGGCGCTATCCACGGAGATCTTTTGACCCATGGACCAATTAGGGTGTTTTACCGCTTGTTTAGGGGTCACTTTGGCTAAGGCTTCTAACTCCCAACCACGAAATGGACCGCCCGATGCGGTTAATAGAATCTTTTCAATTTGCTGCTGATAGCTTGGGTCTTGCCCGTAACCCAAAGGTAAGGACTGGAAAATAGCGTTGTGCTCACTGTCGATAGGCAACAACTCAGCACCATTATCACGCACGGCTTGCATGAACAGCTGGCCACTCATAACAAGGGCCTCTTTATTAGCCAATAGCACACGCTTACCAGTTTTTGCAGCCGCCAACGTAGGTAATAAACCCGCCGCTCCCACAATGGCTGCCATTACTTGGTCGACGTCAGCATCACTGGCGATATCAATGAGCGCCTGTGTGCCGCTCATGACTTCAACGGCACTGTCAGCTTGGCTTAGTTTATCCGCCAGCAACTGGGCACTGGCAACGTCCACCATGACGGCATATTTGGGTTGGTACTTAAGGCATTGCTCAAACAACACATCCACTTGAGTATTGGCACTCAAGGCAAACACCTCAAACACCTCATTGTGGCGAGCTAATACATCTAACGTACTTTTACCGATGGAGCCCGTGGCACCAAGTACGGTAACTTTTTGCCTCATACGACGAGATTCCACCCGAATACCGTTAAGGCTAAAGCGAACATAGGTAAAGCTGCGGTCATGCTATCAATGCGATCCATAATACCGCCATGACCCGGTAGCAAATTACTGGAATCTTTAATGCCGC
>JBFEWA010000520.1:0-1295 GCA_041546605.1 Bermanella sp. | reverse complement strand
CCACCATAGGATCCCCTTTTTCAAAACGGGTACGTAATTCCGAGCTGTGCTGCTGCTGTTGATTCACATTATTGATGGCATTGCCAAACATGGTTTGAAAATCCGGCACGTTAGGATCGGCTTTGATATCAGGATAATTGGCACTTTGATTTTGCAACTTTTCCACTTCTTCGGTTAAGCGATCCGCTGCGGTTTTTTCCGTGTGCTGCGGTTCCTGAATCTGCGAGCGTACTTGGCGTAATTGGGAAAGCACGCTGTTTATGTCCGCTCTATCAACCATGATTCACCTCATCATTATCTAAGTTGCCAAAAAAATGCCATCCGTTGGCAGCTTCCCTGCCTAAACATCCGTGAAAGACGTCTTCCTGACATTTTTTCCATTGGTCTGTGTTAATTGCATAACACAGGCCAATTTTTTATGGGCATAATGCTTTTTACGCCAATAAGTTCGCTTGAATATCAATGCCCTGCTCGCGCATTTGCGCCATTTTGTAACGCAAGGTACGAGGACTGATGCCCAGTTTTTCTGCCGCCCGCTTCTTATTCTTCTCATGCTTTAGCGCTTCAATGATCAAGCTGTATTCTCTTTGCTTAAGGTGATCACCTAACCCATCCAATGATGCATGGGTCGCTGTGGGAGTTTCCGTGGAAATGGGCATATCCAAACCATTAAATGGGTTAGATTCTTGTGGTGCATCCATTTGTAAATTGATCACAATATCACTGGCTGTAATGCTATGGCCCGACTGAATGATCAAAGCGCGCTGAATCACGTTATCTAATTCGCGTACGTTACCAGGCCAGCTGTGTTGCATGAGTTTTTGTTGCGCACTGTCATCAAAGATCAGGGCTGATTTATTTTGTTTCTTGCAGTGTTTTTTCAGTAAACGCTCAGCAATGGGCAGAATATCTTGTGGACGTTGGCGCAATGATTTCCACTGCAAGGGAAACACGCTTAAACGGTAATACAGGTCTTCGCGGAATTTTTTCTCATTCACATATTCCATTAAATTACGGTTAGTGGTGGCTAAGATACGTACATCCAAAGGAATGGTTTTACGTCCGCCCAAGCGCTCCACTTCTCGCTCTTGTAATACACGTAAGAGTTTTGCTTGCAGGCCCACTTCCATTTCACTGATTTCATCCAGTAATAATGTGCCGCCCTGTGCCTGTTCAAACTTGCCTGGCATGCTGTTATAGGCACCTGTGAAAGCCCCTTTTTCATAACCAAACAAAGTGGACTCCAACATATTTTCTGGAATAGCCGCACAATTGATGGCGACAAATGGTCCACT
>JBFEWA010000052.1:0-12982 GCA_041546605.1 Bermanella sp. | reverse complement strand
TCATGTTATAGGGCCTGCCTGCATTGCCAATATTGCGTTAAAAAAATGCGCGTCTTTGTCATTTATCAACCTATAAACTCCGCAGCCGAGCATTTTTTTGCCTTATCTTGGCTGCTTCAGCTACGGCCCTATTTGGAACCTGTTGTTGCCAATACTGCGTTGAAAAGTGACATTTTGTTCGTTACATAGGCCTGCTATGCGCCTCACCAAATCTCACTTTTCGCCTTGTCTTGCCTGCCTCGAATACGACTCTGGGGCACGCTTTTTTTAACTGAACTTATTTTGATGGCTTAGCTTTTTGTTAATAACGCATAAAAAAAGCCATCATGGCTGTTGGCGCTTGGAAAAAGTTGCCAACCATATCCGGTATTAATACCTGTGCTCAGGGACATGTCTGCCAGTTGAGCATCATCATATTCCGCTAAAAATGCGGCAATGTTATCGCTGTTTTCCACCGACAAAATTGAGCAGGTGGCATAAAGCAATGTGCCGCCGGGTTTTAATAAATCCCATGCTTTTCTGAGTATTTGCCCCTGTAATTGCGCAAGGTTATCAATATCTTCTTTTTTACGCAGTAACTTAATGTCTGGGTGGCGTCGAATGACCCCTGTGGCGCTACAGGGAACATCCAATAAAATGCGATCAAAGGCTGCACCGTCCCACCAGGTTTCTGGGTGTTGGGCTACTCCTTGAATCACCTGAGCGCTTAATTTTAAGCGCTCAAGATTTTCTGTGACACGCTCTAGGCGTTTGGCGTCGGCGTCTAATGCGACTACTTGAGCTTGGTTGTTCACCGCCTCTAAGAGGTGGCAGGTTTTGCCACCTGGGGCGCTACAGGCATCTAAAATGCGCTCTCCTTTTTGTGGGGCCAAAAGCTGTGCTGCCAGTTGTGCCGCTTCGTCTTGAACGCTGCAACTGGCATCGGCAAAATCAGGCAGCTCGGTGACATCACAGGCTTTATCTAAATAGATGGAAGTAAGCGCATGCAAACCCTCTGAGGCTTTTATACCTTGCTCTTCTAATGTAAGTAGGTAATCACTTCTAGGTTGGCGTGCAGCGTTATTACGCAGGCATAAAGGGGCTTGTTGATTGCCTTGTTCACAGATAGCTTGCCACTGTTGGGGCCAGTTTTTCTTCAGCAGCTTGATGAACCATTTTGGGTGTTCGAACTGGGTGACATCGCTTTCGGCTAAACCAGCTAGCAGGGTGTCTTTTTCTCGTTGAAAGCGTCGCAATATGGCGTTGAGCACCCCTTTGAATTTGCCCAGCTTAAGTTGCTCACAGGCTTCTACGGTTTCATTGATGGCGGCGTGTTCAGAAATATCACTGTGGGCTAATTGATAAAGCCCAACCCATAACAAAGCTTGAACCGGGCGAGCCGATTCTGGTAAAGGTTTTTCAAGTAAGATTTTGCTAAGGGCGTTAACCGAAAAGAAATGGCGGCAGCTACCAAAGCACAGGCTTTGTAATAATGGACGATCCGTTACCACGCACTGCTTGGAAAAATACCCCAAGGCGGACGTCAGGCTTTTTTGTTCATCCACCACGTCCAGTAAAGCAAGGGCAGCGAGGGCGCGGCAATTTAAAGTGTTGGGCATTTAGAGCTCGCTGGCCAAAACGTAATGTTCATTAAATGGGTGTTTGCCGTTAAGGATATCGGCCACGGCCATGGGCTTTTTACCTGGAAGCTGAATTTGCTCCAAAGAAACCGCCATGTTGCCGCAGGCGATGATAATGCCCATTTCATTCACGGATAAAACCGTTCCTGGCATGGCGGTATGGGCTTTGGGATACACCTGAGCCTGCAATATGCGAATGCGGTTATCCCCTAATAAGGTGTAACACATGGGCACAGGATTAAAGGCGCGAATCTTTTGCACCACGTGTTGGGCATCTTGGCGCCAATCCACCAGGGCTTCATTTTTATTAAGCTTGTGGGCGTAAGTAGATAAGGCATCATTTTGCACCTCCCCTAACACCGCACCTTGAGAAAACTTGGCCACAACATCCACTACAGCTTGGCTGCCAATTTGCGCTAGGCGATCATGCAAACTGCCCCCAGTGTCATTGGGCATGATGGGGGTTTCTACCTTGTGCAGCATGGGGCCGGTATCCAAACCAAGCTCCATCTGCATGACGGTGACCCCCGATTTATCGTCACCGGCTTCAATGGCCCGTTGAATGGGCGCGGCACCACGCCAGCGCGGTAATAAAGACGCATGACTATTGATGCAACCAAAGGTTGGAATATCCAGTACCGATTGTGGCAGCAGTAAACCGTAAGCCACCACCACCATAAGATCCGGCTTGAGCGCCGCCAGTTGTGCTACGTCTTCTTCCGCTTTGAAGTTGACGGGCTGAAACACCTCAATGCCATTATCCAGAGCCACTTGTTTAACCGCACTGGGTTGTAGTTTTTTGCCGCGTCCAGCAGGACGATCAGGCTGGGTATACACACCCACTATGTTGGCAGAGGTATTCAGTAGGGCTTTAAGATGACTAGCCGCGAAATCTGGCGTGCCTGCAAATACAATTCTCAAGGGAAATCCTTAGGGCAAAAATGATCACGCCGAACGGTGGGTTCGGCGTGGGGATTAAGCTTGTTTGGCCGCTAAGCGGTGTTGCTTCTCGAGTTTTTTACGGATGCGATCACGTTTCATATTTGAAAGGTAATCCACAAATAACTTACCGTTTAAGTGGTCCATTTCGTGTTGAATGCACACGGCTAATAAACCAGTGGCTTCTAATTGGAACGCCTTGCCGTTTTCATCCATGGCTTCAATTAAGCAATGCTCAATGCGTTCTACGTCTTCATAAAAGCCCGGCACGCTCAAACAGCCTTCCTGCATCTTTTCTTTTTCGCCATCTAAAATGGTGAGTTTCGGATTAATGAAGACGCGGGGCTCGCTCTTATCTTCGCTTAAATCCATAACGATGATTTGTTCGTGTACGTTAACCTGAGTGGCCGCTAGACCAATCCCTGGGGCATCGTACATGGTCTCAAACATGTCTTTAATCAGTTGACGGTGTTGGTCAGTAACCGTTTCAACCGGCTTCGCTAATGTGCGTAAGCGCGGGTCCGGATACTCTAAAATTTCTAATATAGCCATAAACTTGTGAAGCCTTAGTAGTCATCAGGGTATTGGCCCTGCTAATATTGTATGAATATATTATATCTAATGTAGTAGCTGGTTGTCTCAAATCCTGCTGCATCCAATAAAAATAAGGGATTAACCCATGCTCAAACCCTTGCTTAAGCGTTTTGCACTGGCTTTATGTCTTGTCAGTAGCTTTGCTGTTGCTCAAACCATTGATTTAAAACCGGGTCACCCTGTTGAGTACGTGGTGAAAGAAGGGGACACCCTGTGGGATCTGTCGCAGAAATTCCTGAACGATGCTTGGTTGTGGCCTGAAATCTGGCAAATCAATGAGCAAATCGAAAACCCACACCTAATCTATCCTGGGGATACGCTGGGTCTGGTGTACAAGGGCAAGCAAGTAAAAGTCACGGTGAAAGAACGCTCTGCTGCGGCCAATGAAGTGATTAAGCTGACCCCAACGGCGCGTATTAGCACCCTAGCCAGCGCCATTCCGCCGATTCCTATGACGGCCATTTCCAGCTTTATGACCAATAGCCGTATCGTGAAGAGCAAGCAGTTATCTGGTGCCCCTTATGTGGTGGCCGGCGATGATAATCGCATCTTAGCTGGCGGTGGCGGTAAGGTTTATGCCCGCGGTTTTGATAAGGGTGAAGAGCCGCAAAACGGATACGGCATTTTCCGTAAAGGCCAAATCTTTGTGGACCCAGATACTTCTGAGGTGTTGGGCTTAGAAGCCCGTGAAGTAGGTGCGGGTTCGGTACAAGCATGGGATGGCGATGTGGCTACCCTGTCCCTGTCGAATTCTCGTGAAGAAGTCATGGCTGGCGATCGTCTATTGGCCACCGAAGATCGCCAAGTGATCGCGAACTTTGTGCCTAGCTCTCCGCCAGATAATGTTTATGGTCGTATGATTGCCGTGCTCGGTGGTGTAACTCAGATTGGCCAATACCAAGTAGTGGTGGTGAATCAGGGTGACCGTGATGGCGTGGCTGAAGGTAATGTTCTTGCTATCTACAAAGAAGGCAACACTATTATTGATCGTGTGACCCGTCAAAAAGTGAAGCTGCCTTCCGAGCGCGCTGGCTTGATGATGTTGTTCCGTGTGTTTGAAAAAGTCAGTTACGGTTTAATTCTAAAAGCCAAAGTGCCGTTATCGGTTGGTGATGAAGTGCGCAGCCCGCAGTAATGGGAATACATTAAGGAATCAGACATTTGCCTGATTCATTGGAAAAAGCCTTTAGCTAGAGTAGCTAAAGGCTTTTTTTATGGATGAAGAAAACCCCATGACACGCACAGCAGAAGAAATTGCATGGATTAATTTAAGCTTCACCCCAGGGGTGGGCCCGAAAACCATTCAAGGCTTGCAGGAGCATAATGTGACGGCCACTCAAATTTATGCCATGGATGCTCACCAGCTAAAGGCGTTAGGTTTCAGTAGCAAAAGCATTGAGCATGTTTTGCAAGAATCACCCAGTCAATTAAATCGACCCACAGAGCAGGCCCTAAATTGGGAGCAGCAAGCGGGTAATCATCTAATGACATTTTTAGATGAGGCTTACCCGCAACGATTATCCGAGATCCAAAGCGCCCCAGCCGTGTTAATGGTCAGGGGGAATCCGCAGGTATTAAATTATCCACAGGTGGCCATGGTGGGCAGTCGTTATCCCACATCCAGTGGCGCGCAACAGGCCTATGATTTTGCCCAAGGTTTGGCTCATCTAGGTGTCACCATCACCAGTGGTTTGGCCCGAGGTGTGGATGCTCTAGCCCATCAAGGGGTATTGGATGTGAATGCCTCTACCATTGCGGTATTGGGCACGGGTTTAACCTGCATCTATCCTAAAGCCCATGCAAGCATGGTAGAAGCCATCTGCGAAAAGGGAGCTGTGGTGAGTGAATTCCCGTTGGATACCAAAGCCTTTAAAGGCAATTTTCCGCGGCGTAATCGTATTGTCAGCGGGTTAAGTTTGGGCACCTTGGTGGTGGAGGCGACCCTTAAAAGCGGCTCCTTAATTACCGCACGCCAAGCACTGGAGCAAAACCGCGAAGTGATGGCCATACCCGGCGCCATTAGTAATCCGCAAAAAGCGGGTTGCCATTTCTTGATTCGCCAAGGGGCAAAATTGATTGAAAGCGTGGAGCAAGTGATGGAAGAGCTGCAAGCCATCTGGCCGGTGGATTCCATGCAACTTCCTTCTTTGCCGACACAAACTCAAGCTGAAGAACTGGCCTTAGAAGGGCCGCAACTTAAGGTGTATAAAGCATTGGATTATGACGGCATGGATATGGATACCTTGGCGCTGAAAACCCAGTTGCCTATTGGGGATTTATCCATGGTGTTAATTGAGTTGGAATTAATGGGGGCATTGAAACAAGAACAAGGGGTATACGCATTGTGTTGAGACTTGCATCCAACATACAGCTTAGGTACCTTGCGCATTCTGTCTTTTATTTCAAATACCATGAACTGGCCAATCCATTTAGCAAATAATATTTTACGAGCCTCTGGCGTGATCGCTTACCCAACGGAAACTGTATGGGGATTAGGCTGTGATCCGTTTGATCAATCGGCCCTTGAGCGCGTGATCCAAATTAAACGCAGAGATGCCCACAAAGGCTTAATACTGGTGGCGGCCAGTATCGAGCAGTTTGAATTTCTCATTCATGATTTAGAGCCAGAAGAGCGAGAAAAGATGGCTCAAAGCTGGCCCGGGGCTGTCACCTGGTTAGTACCCCATAAAAACCGAGTATTGCCTTTGGTGCATGGCCAGTTTGATACCGTGGCTATTCGCGTCAGCTCTCACCCTATGGTGCAGCGTTTGTGTGAAGAGTTTGGTGGCCCTATTGTCTCCACATCGGCTAATTTTTCAGGCAAGCCTACCGTGCGCAGCGCAGTACAAGCCCGTACCGTTCTGGGCCCCTATTTAGATTATATTTTGCAAGGGCCTGTCTTGGGCAATGCACCCAGTCGCATTATTGATTTGCGCACTGGCACCGTGATTCGAGGATAAACATGGTTAATATTGAAGCGGTTAAGCAATATCTTTTGGCGTTACAGGATTCCATTTGTGATCAGTTAGCCGAAGAAGATGGCGGCGCCACGTTTACCGAAGAAAACTGGGAGCGTGAACAAGGGGGCGGTGGCCGTACGCGCGTGATGGCCAATGGCGCTGTCATTGAAAAGGGCGGCGTGAACTTCAGCCATGTTTTTGGTGATCAGTTACCGGCCAGTGCCACGGCCAATCGCCCAGAATTAGCTGGGCGCAGTTTCCAAGCCATGGGCGTAAGCCTTGTGATTCATCCCCATAACCCTTATGTGCCTACCAGTCATGCCAATGTGCGTTTCTTTGTGGCAGAAAAAGAAGGGGAAGAACCGGTCTGGTGGTTTGGTGGGGGCTTTGATTTAACCCCTTACTATGGCTTTGAAGAAGATGTGCGTCACTGGCATCAAGTAGCCAAGCAAGCCTGTGACCCGTTTGGTGAAGACGTTTATGGCAAATACAAAGATTGGTGCGACGAGTACTTCCATTTGAAACACCGTGATGAACCTCGCGGTGTGGGCGGTTTGTTTTTCGATGATT
This sequence comes from Bermanella sp., assembly GCA_041546605.1. Taxonomy (GTDB): domain Bacteria; phylum Pseudomonadota; class Gammaproteobacteria; order Pseudomonadales; family Oceanobacteraceae; genus Bermanella. The sequence continues at coordinate 6,300 of JBFEWA010000052.1, read as the reverse complement.
TAAACCAAGGCGGCTTCGAAAACAGTTTCGCCTTTATGCAAAGCGTGGGGGATCACTATGTGAAAGCCTATCGCCCCATCATGGCTAAACGCAAAGACATGCCGTTTGGTGAGCGTGAGCGTAAGTTCCAATGTTATCGTCGTGGCCGTTATGTGGAATTTAACCTAGTGTTCGATCGTGGCACTATTTTTGGATTACAAACGGGTGGTCGCACCGAATCCATCTTGATGTCATTGCCACCCGTCGTGCATTGGGATTACAACTGGCAGCCAGAAGCAGGCAGTGCAGAAGCCAAGTTGTACACTGACTTTTTAGTGAAAAAAGACTGGCTAGCTTAGTCAGCAATGAAACCGAATCGTAAGCAACAGAGGCACGTTGAGTGACCGATCTATATGCGGTGATGGGCAATCCCATCAATCATAGTAAAAGCCCGAGCATTCATGCTCAGTTTGCAGAACAAGCCAAACAAGACTTGGTATACAGCGCCATGTTGGTACCCACAGAAGGCTTTGAACCAGCAGTGAAAGACTTTTTCAAAGGACACGGTAAAGGTCTCAACATCACCGTGCCGTTTAAAGAAGAAGCCTTTCAGTTAGCAGGTGCTTTAACCCCAAGAGCGCAAACCGCCCAAGCGGTAAACACTCTGATCATGCAAGAAGATGGTTCTATCCTGGGAGACAACACAGATGGTGCCGGTCTTGTGCGGGATTTAATGATTAACCAGCATCAAGAATTAGCGGACAAGCGTATTTTGGTTGTGGGCGCAGGCGGCGCAGTACGCGGGATCTTACAGCCATTTTTAGAGCAAGACCCAGCACAAATCGTCATCGTGAATCGTACCTTTGAAAAAGCGCAATTGTTAGCAGAAAGCTTTAAAGAGTTTGGGCCAATTGAAGCGAAAACCTTTGAAGAGTTAACCGCGCCATTTGATCTTATCATTAACGGTACATCGGCTAGTTTGGCTGGTGAGCTACCGCCATTGCCTGATGTTGTGGTGAATGCATCCACCTGTGTTTACGACATGATGTATGGCAAAGAGCCCACGCGGTTTTTAGATTGGGCGGCCAAATTAGGCGCAGGGAAAACCATCGACGGTCTTGGCATGTTGGTAGAACAAGCCGCCGTGAGTTTTGAGTTATGGCGCGGCATTAAGCCCGACAGCCAACAAGTGCTGCAGGATTTGCGCGAGCAATTACAAGGCAAGTAATACAAAAAAGCACCGAGGCTTTCGCGTCGGTGCTTTTTGTGTTTAATCTTCTAGATCCCAGTAATCATCTAGCTGCATGCGCTTACGTTCTAGGTGCGCTTCAATGGCGCGTCGGGCAACAAGCTTAGCGGACGCTTCACTTTTTTTGCTGACCACCACGTTCCCCTTTGTATCAAAATTAACCAGCTCTTCACTTGCTTGGTCTTTGATGACTTCTGCTGCTTCCATGGATCACCCTTTTTTTGATTGCCTGTCTTGTGACGGCTTATTGTTATTAGTAAAGGTGACGACAGCATGACAATAAATGACAAAAAAAACAATCGTTTGAGGTGGCCAAATGCCGATTTGGCGGGGCTTTCAGACCAAAGACTTAGCTAGTGTTGATTATTTTTTGTTCGGTTTTTCATTGTGGCGCAGGGTGCTGATGCTGTTTTTGACCTTGGCCAAATGCTCATCAAAGTCTGGGCCTTTGCGTTGCGCTACACCTACCGCTAAACAGTCGATGACCAACAAGTGGGCAATACGCGATGTCATGGGGGTGAACACATCGGTATCTTCATTGATGTCCACATGAATGGGCAGATCGGCTAAATCACTGACCGGCGTGTTAGGGGGTGAAAGACTTATCACATGGGCCCCTTGCTGCTGGGCCATGTTCATGGCGTGAAGCAAATCTTTTGTGCGACCACTCTGGCTAATGGCCACCACCACATCGTCTTTTTGCAGGGTCACCGCCGACATGCATTGCATGTGCGGATCGGAGTAGGCCACGGTGGAAAACTGTAAGCGGAAAAACTTGTGCATGGCATCCATGGCTACAGCACCGGATGCACCAAAACCATAAAACTCCACACGCTTGGATTTACTTAATGCGTCTACCGCAGCAGCCACTTGGGATGAGTGCAAGAAATTACGGGTGGTGATGATTTGATTGATGCTGGTATCAAAGATTTTTTTGATGATGTCCGCACTGGTGTCGTCTTCGGCAATGGCAAATTGGCCAAGGCTATGGTGCACGGTATTGCTTTGCGCCATGCGCACTTTGAATGCCTGAAAGCCGTTGACCCCAAGGGCACGACAAAAACGTACGATGGTGGGCTCACTCACTTGTGCTTCTTGGGCAAGATCCACAATGCGCATGTGAATTACCGCATCCACGTTATTGAGCACGTACTCGGCGACTTTCACCTCAGATTTGCGCATCTGTGGCATGGCTTGTCGAATTTGGTCAATAAATGGATTCTGATTGGGCACTGTGGGCTCACTTCGGGCTTTGGCGCAAGTATAGCCTAAAGTGTTTTTATATCAGAACCCTAAATCCCCCTATTAATCGGATGGCAGTTATCACTGCAAGCTGATGCTGCCTCAGATATAATGCCGCTTCACTTGTTAGACTGTTTGTTATGGATGTCACCGAACTTTTAGACGGGTTAAACCCGCAACAACGGGAAGCGGTTGCTTCTCCTTTAAACCACCAATTGGTATTAGCCGGTGCCGGATCGGGTAAAACTCGAGTCTTGGTGCATCGCATTGCGTGGTTGATGCAAATTGAGCACATCAGCCCTGGCTCTATTTTGGCGGTGACGTTCACCAATAAAGCCGCAAAAGAAATGCGCCACCGTATCGAAGAGCTAACCGGTATCAGCCCACGTCATTTGTGGATTGGCACGTTTCACTCCTTGGCTCACCGTTTATTGCGCACCCATTGGCAGCAAGCCAACCTGCCTGAAAACTTCCAAGTGATCGACAGCGATGATCAATTGCGTCTAATCAAGCGAATCGTGCGCTCGCTCAATATTGATGAAAACACTTACCAGCCCAAACAAGCCCAGTGGTACATCAACGCACAAAAAGACGAAGGCTTAAGAGCGGCCCACATTCAGCCGTTTAATGATCAATGGGCGCAAACCATGGTCACTATTTATGGTGCCTATGAAGAAGCGTGTCAGCGCGCGGGCATGGTGGACTTTGCCGAATTATTATTACGCGCCCACGAGCTTTGGTTGAATCAGCCAGCTGTGCTGGCTCAATATCAAAATCGCTTCCGTTATATTTTGGTGGACGAGTTTCAAGATACCAACAGCATTCAATACGCCTGGTTGCGTGTACTAGCGGGCAACGTTGTGCCGGTGATGGCCGTGGGGGATGACGACCAATCCATTTATGGATGGCGTGGTGCCCGTATTGAAAACATACAGCAGTTCACCAAAGACTTTGCCGGCGCGCAGCAAATTAAGCTCGAGCAAAATTATCGCAGCACCAGCAACATACTCAATGCCGCCAATGCGGTGATTGATAACAACCCATCACGTTTGGGTAAGAACTTGTGGACCGAAGGGGAAGCAGGTGAACCCATCTCTTTGTATAGCGCCTTTAACGAACAAGACGAAGCGCGCTTTATTTGTGACGAGATAGAAAGCTGGAAACAAGCCAACCCAGATAAGCGCTATGAAAACTGCGCTATCTTGTATCGTTCTAACGCCCAATCCCGTGTGATTGAAGAAGCCTTCATCCGCGCAAACTTGCCTTATCGCATTTATGGCGGTCAGCGCTTTTATGATCGCTTAGAAATTAAAAACGCCATGGCGTATTTGCGTCTCATGCTAAATCGTCACGACGATGCCGCACTCGAACGTGTGATTAATGTACCGGCGCGCGCCATTGGTGAGAAAACCGTACAGCAATTACGTGAGTTTGCCCGTGAACATGGCACGTCCTTATGGCAAGCCCTTGAGCAAAGCATTCGCCAAAAGTTACTCACAGCCCGTGCCATCACCTCATTAAGCAAGTTCGAAGAATTGCTGGATGAAATGGAAGTAAGCTGTCAGAACATTGATTTGCACGAACAAGTGGATCATGTGATTCAACAAAGCGGTTTGATCGAGCATCACCAAAAAGAAAAAGGTGAAAAAGCTCAAGCCCGCTTAGAAAACTTAGAAGAACTGGTCACCGCGGCGCGCTCGTTTGACCCAGAAGAGCTAGAACAAATTCCAGAAGAAGGCCAAGAGGTCGTCACCTATTCGTCACCATTGGCCGCCTTTATTGATCAAGCCGCCCTAGATGCCGGCGATGCTCAAGCGGATGAATTTGAAGACAGTGTGCAAATGATGACGCTGCACAGCGCCAAAGGTTTGGAATTCCCCTTGGTGTTCCTAGCCGGTGTGGAAGAAGGTTTGTTCCCCCATAAAATGTCAGCGGATGATCCGCAACGTTTAGAAGAAGAGCGTCGCCTGTGTTACGTGGGCATCACCCGTGCTATGGAAAAACTGGTACTCACCTATGCCGAAAGCCGACGCTTACACGGACAAGAAACCTTTGCCTCACCGTCACGCTTTATTCGTGAGATTCCAAAGGAATACTTACAAGAAGTACGCTTAAAAAGCACAGTGAAGAAACCGGTATCCAATTACTTTGGCACACAAAGCGCAAAAGAAGCCACCGGCATGAACATCGGTCAGCGCGTGTGGCATGACAAATTTGGCGAAGGCGTCATTCTGGATATGGAAGGCCAAGGCTCTCATGCTCGCTTGCAAGTGTCGTTTGATTTCGATGGGACTAAGTGGCTTGTGGCGGCGTATGCCAACCTTCGCCCAATGGATTTGTAAGAAGCTACTTACGTAGCCTATGCGGCGTTAAACATTTCTTTTGACTCGTTACGTAGCGCTGCTACGCGCCTCGCCAAAACAAATGTTTGCCTTGCCTAGGCTGCCTCAGTAACGCTTCTATGAGTTTAGGATATGTATGAGGACGCCAGTGTGTCCATCAATGACGACCAAAAATTTGAAATTTAAAATAACAAGGAGCAAATAATGAAAATAAAACTTCTGCTCACTCTGGCCTTAAGTATGTTGCTAAGCGCCTGTGGTGAAAAAGCCAATGAAGCCGGTGCAAAAAGTGCCGAGCCACAACAAACCTTTCAATGGAAATTAGTCACCAGCTGGCCGAAAAACTTTCCAGGTTTAGGCACAGGTCCAGAAAAATTCGCCAAGATGGTGGATGACATGTCCGGCGGGCGTTTAAAAATTAAAGTGTATGGTGCCGGTCAGTTAGTACCTGCGCTTGAAGTGTTTGATGCCGTGTCCCGCGGTACCGCGCAAATGGGTCACAGTGGTGCCTATTATTGGAAAGGTAAAGCCCCAGCGGCACAGTTTTTCACCTCCGTACCATTTGGCTTAACCGCACAAGAAATGCATGGCTGGATTCACTACGGCGGCGGCATGGAATTATGGCAAGAAGTGTACGCGCCATTTAATTTGATTCCATTAGCAGGCGGCAACACAGGCGTGCAAATGGGCGGTTGGTTTAATAAAGAAATTAATAGCCTAAAAGACTTAGACGGCTTGAAAATGCGTATGCCAGGTTTAGGCGGTGAAGTATTGCAACGTGCTGGCGGCACCCCTGTGACACTACCGGGCGCGGAATTATTCACCGCACTGCAAACCGGCGCCATTGATGCAACCGAATGGGTGGGCCCATACAACGACTTGGCATTTGGTTTATACAAGGCCGCAAAATTCTATTACTACCCAGGCTGGCATGAGCCGGGCTCCATGATGGAATACACAGTGAATAAAGATGCATTCGAAGCCTTGCCAAAAGACTTGCAAGCCATCGTAAAAGTGGCGTCCCGTGCTGCCAACCAAGACATGTTAGATGAATACACCTCACGTAATAACCAAGCCCTACAAGAGCTCGTTAAAAAACACGGTGTTGAAGTACGTGCCTATCCAGATGATGTATTACAAAAACTCAAAGGCTTATCGGTTGACGTGCTCGAAGAGCTGGCCGCGAAAGACCCTATGAGCAAGAAAGTGTATGAGTCGTTCAAAGCTTATCGCGATAACGTGGTGGAGTATCATAAGATCTCCGAGCAAGCGTATTTGAATGCTCGTGATTAATCCTTGCGTGTTATAGCTCAATAAAAAACGGAAGCCTAGCTTCCGTTTTTTATTGGAATGCGAGACGTAAAAGGCAATTTAAGACGCTTTTGATCTTCCTTCTAAAAAATCGAATAAAATCTCATGCTTTAGTCTTATGTTTTAATGTTCATCTTATTTTAGGATTACACCTAAACAATAGAGAAATTTATATGC
>JBFEWA010000423.1:0-2561 GCA_041546605.1 Bermanella sp. | reverse complement strand
TCACCGCGTACCGCTTCAGTGATCAAAAAGTTTTTCGCTTGTGGGTGGTACAAACAGGTAGGGTGAAATTGGTTGAATTCCATGTTTGCCACACGACAGCCAGCACGCCAAGCCATGGCAATACCATCTCCGGACGTGCCATCTGGGTTACTGGTATACAAGTAGGATTTACTGGCCCCACCTGAGGCGATAACCACGGTACGAGCGCGGAAGGTTTCCACATGACCCGTATCTTCATTCAGTACATAAGCCCCAGCAACGCCTTTGCCGGGGATTTTAAATTTTTCACAAGAGATCACATCAATGGCCACTCGATGCTCAAACAAGCTGATGTTTTTGTGAGCCAGAGCTTGACCAACTAGCGCTTCGCTTACGGCTACGCCTGTGGCATCGGCAGCATGAATAATACGGCGATGGCTATGGCCACCTTCTTTGGTTAGGTGGTATTGGTCGTTGCTGTCTTTGCTGAATTGTACTTGCTGCTGGATCAGCCAATGGATGGCGTCCGTGCTGTTTTCAACCGTGTGGCGTACGGCACTGTAGTTACATAAGCCAGCGCCAGCATCTAGGGTGTCGGCAATGTGGGCTTTGATGCTGTCTTCGCTATCTAATACAGCGGCAATGCCTCCTTGGGCCCAGCGGGTGCTGCCGCTATCTAGTTTGTCTTTGCTTAAGACGGCGACTTTGGCGTTATCGGCCACATTTAATGCCACAGTCAGGCCGGCTGCACCGCTGCCTATGACTAAAACATCAAATACTTGTCGCTGATCCATATTCTAACCCTGTCACAATTTGCGCCGCACTATACTGATAAATGGGGCGTTTAAGAAGCCAGTTGGCATGATAGGGCCGGATTTTACACCCAGCTTGCCTTGGGTGATAGCAAGAAACCCCTATTTAAGGGTGGATTCATAGTAATATGCCATGAAAGTCAGAATGAATACCCTTAGCTAGGCTAAGGAAATTTTTCGCGGATGGTTGAACTTTTACAAACAGGGCCATTCTAATCTCAACATTGAATAGATTAACCAGTGATATCCGGCTCAAATAATAATGCCATAAAGCCAATGGATAGAGCGTGGTCGACACGCGGGGGAGTAATGTCGCAACAGGATTCAGATCAACAGCTGGTGTTACGTGTACAAAAAGGGGACAAGCGGGCATTTGACCTGCTGGTTCTAAAATATCAGCACAAAATCATGTCGTTGATTTCACGTTATATCAACGACTCCAGCGAAGTTCAGGATGTGGCACAAGAAGCCTTCATTAAGGCGTTTCGTGCATTGAAAAATTTCCGTGGGGATAGCCAGTTTTATACCTGGCTATATCGTATCGCTGTGAATACAGCGAAAAACCATTTAGTGAGCCAAGGGCGACGCCCACCGGCGCAAGATGTGGATGTGGATGATGCGGAACATTATGCCCATGCCACCTCTCTAAAAGATATCGCGACGCCGGATCGATTATTGGCCCGTGATGAGTTGAATGAAGTGGTGTTTTCGGCCATGGAAAAATTACCGGAAGAGTTGCGCACAGCCATTCGCTTGCGTGAATTGGAAGGACTGAGTTACGAGGATATTGGTGAAGTCATGCAGTGCCCAATCGGCACAGTACGTTCACGGATATTTCGTGCAAGGGAAGCCATCGACAAAGCAATGGCGCCATTATTGGAGCATACCAAAAGTGCATAGCAGGCGTTGAAAAACGTTTATAGCAAACATCTCATTACGAGATACATAAATGAGTTTTAACAGCCTAGTTAGGCTAGAGGTGACTATGAGTGAAAAACAATCCGAATCTTTGTCCGCATTGATGGATGGCGAGCTTGATGAATTAACCATGCGTCGTTTGTTAAATGAGATGGATAACGATCCAGCCATTAAAGCCCAATGGGCGCGCATGCATTTAATGCGTGATGCCATTAAAGGGGACGTAAGCCCATTTGCCCACTTGGATATCAGCCAAGGTGTGAGCATGGCATTGGAATCTGAGCCAGCGATGCAACAAGCCGGATCGCAAAAACCTTGGTTAAAAGCGGTAACCGGTTTATCCGTGGCGGCATCGGTTGCGTTTGCTGTGGTCATTGGTGCGCGCTTTAACCCTTTGATGGACGGCACGTCTGTGGATGCGCAATTTGCCGATAAAACCAAGGTGGAAATTGTGACGCCGGATGTCACCAAATTCCGCAGTCCAAGCATGATCGCGCAAGCACCTAATGGCATTGAAAACGTGGATGAACAAGAATTGCAGCAAGCTCAAGAGCGTTTAAACAGCTACTTGAAACAGCATGCGCAAGACAGTGCCATTGGTCAGGGGCGTACAGCCATGCCATTTGCACGCGTAGTTAATTTCGAGACAAGCAAGGAAAAATAATGTTGCGTTGGATCGTATCTGTTTGCGTTTTGTTGTCGGTATTGAATGTTCAGGCTGAAGAGGCATCACCCACCGCTCAAGCGCTCTACGAGCAAATGCTTGAGCGTGCCCCAGTGGCCATGTATGAAGGTATATTCGTACATCAAGCGGGCAATCAAACCCAGAGTGTGGAAATTGTACATGGTACC
>JBFEWA010000360.1:0-3276 GCA_041546605.1 Bermanella sp. | reverse complement strand
AGTACAGGCTATGTATTAGGAGGCGTGAGCCCATTGGGACAAAAGAAGCGACTCAAAACCCTGATTGATGAATCTGCACAAACATTCGCAACCATTTATGTAAGCGCAGGAAAGCGCGGATTGGAAATTGAATTGGCACCACAGGATTTACAATCCTTATGTGGTGCACAATTTGCCGATATTAAAGCGTAGATTCTTTAAACATTAGCAATAATGGTTGCTCTTAACGGAGCGGGATGACCTTCTACGGTTTTACGCGGATCATTGGGATCAAGAAAGTCTTTTAAAGAATTAAACCCCATCCACTCTGTGGTGCGTTGTTCTTCTAGCGTCGTGTAATTTTGTTCCACAATGCGAACGTTTTTGAAGCCTAAACGGCGCATCCATTGGCACAAGGTTTTCGCACTGGGCAAAAACCACACATTACGCATCATGGCATAGCGATCGTCCGGTACTAATACTTGCCCTTCTTCCCCTTCGATAACGAGTGTTTCTAACACCACTTCACCACCAGGTCGAACCACCTGTTGTAATTCGGTTAGATGATCAAGCGGAGAGCGACGGTGATACAACACCCCCATACTAAATACCGTATCAAATGCTTTTAAGTTGGCGGGCACATCTTCCATTTTAAACGGCAGCAAGTGCACAGGGGGTTGCTCCCCTTGTGCTTGGGTGATGTATTTTTTGGCCGCTTCAAATTGCCAGAAAAATAATTTACTGGGGTCCACGCCTACCACACGCTTAGCACCGGCCCCTAGCATACGCCACATGTGGTAACCGCTGCCGCATCCTACATCTAAAATGGTACGCCCTTTTAATGGGGATAAATGCGGTTCGATACGATCCCATTTCCAATCACTGCGCCATTCCGTTTCCACTTTGGTATCAAAAAACTGAAATGGGCCTTTACGCCAAGGCATTAAGCCCTTTAGGGCAGCTAATACATTGGCATTTTGTTCGTCATCTATGCTGTCACTCTGGAACGTCACCGCACTTTGGTTTAACTCACAGGTCACATCTTCAATGTGTGGAAATTGCAAGAACGCATCTAACCAACGTTGCATATCCCCATGGGGATTAGCTACATAAAATTCATGCAGCTGTTGCTCGATCACATTGCCCCATTTTTGAAAAGGCTGATTCTCTTGTTGCATAAATACAACAAGGTCCTGGTAAAAATGGTTAAACCAGTTTTCAGTTAATTCCATGGATTATTTCACTGCAATAAAAGAGGTAAAGTTAAAACATTGATACCAGGTGTAGGCTTTTGAAAACCCCACTGATGTTAAACGTTGAATGTGATCTTGCGCGGTTTCGGGTACCAAAACATTTTCTAACGCGCTGCGTTTTTGGCTGACTTCTAAATCGCTGTAGCCATTGGCCCGTTTGAAATCCCAATGCAGTTCTTGCTGCAAGGTTTGTTCAGGCTCATCAAAACAAATTTTTTCAGACAATATCAAAGCCGCACCGGGCAGCATGGCATCGTATAAACGCTGAATCAGAGCTTGGCGTTTTTCTAAAGGAATAAACTGCAAGGTGAAGTTTAATGTGACCACAGAGGCATTTTGGTAATCAAACTCGGTCACATCCCCTTCATACAGCGCCACCGGCACGGTGGCGTCATCAATGTCCACATAGCTTTGACAACGCTTTAACATGGGAGCGGCATTGTCGATGCCCACTACCTGACAACCCTCCACATTTACCCCGTGGCGCATAGCCAGCAAAGATGCCCCTAACGAGCACCCTAGATCATACAGATTGCTATTCGCTTGGGCGTATTGCTCGGTGATGACGCCGATCATGGGGATGATCATGGTGTATCCAGGCACGGATCGCTTAATCATGTCAGGAAAGACGCGCGCCACGGCCTCATCAAACGCAAACGCATCTAAGGCATCACGGTCATCGGCATATATACGATCACGGGACATAACGAACCTGAAAAACAACATAAAAGGGGCTGCATTCTACTCAAAATGCGCCTTGGAATCATCCAGTGTGGACGCATTACCCAAATCTGACTGAAAAAGCCCTAGAGTCCTTTGAAAATCAAGAGTAGTCTAAATTCTTCGATCAGGACGACCGGACAGTTATGCATGCATTTGTTACAGGCGCCACAGGGTTTTTAGGCCGCCACCTCGTTGAGCAACTCCTTCTACAGGGCTGGAAGGTCACCGCATTATGTCGCAATTCAAGCGCCAGTTATCAATGCTCTCACGGCACGATTCACTGGAAAACCGGGCATTTAAACAGCATTCAAAGCCTACGCGGTGCCATGCCAGAGTCCGTGGATGCGGTATTTCACCTAGCTTGTGACACCAGTACATGGAGCTTGAACCACAGGCGCCAATATCAAACCAATGTCATCGGCACGCAAAACCTAGCCAAGGTGGCTCTAGAGAATCATGCTATTCGCTTTATTCATACCAGCTCTATTGCCGTCTATGGCTTCCATGATGATGCGGTGGATGAGCACAGCGAAATGCGAGGTATGGATTGCCCTGTCCCCTATTTTAGAAGCAAATACTTAGCCGAAGAAGTCATTCGTGAATACATCAAGAAGGGGCTGGATGCCGTCATCCTAAACCCAACCGCCATTATTGGCCCTTACGACAGCCAAAACTGGGTACGGTTATTTGACGCAATTGAACAAGGGGAAATCCCCGGCATTCCCCCGGGCAAAAAATCCTTTTGCTATGCCGAAGATGTGGCCAAGGCCCATATCCAAGCCTTTATTCACGGACGCTGTGGCGAGAATTACATCTTGTCTGGCATTGATGCTGATTTCACATACCTATACCGCTGGTTAAGCCAACGTCTAAAACAACCCGTTCCTACCCGCGTGATTCCTAGCTGGTTACTGAAAACTTATGGCCTAGCCCATAACATACTGAGTCACATTACGCGCAAAGAGCCAGCGTTCTCTTTAGAAACCGCCTACATTGTCAGTGCTAACGTCACCGCCAATAGCGATAAAGCCAAACGGGAATTGCAATACAAACCCAGTCTAAGCTTGGACGCCATGCTAGAAAAAACCTATCAATGGTGGCTCACGAAACAACACAAGGCTCCTCATACAAACTTAAAAGATGTGGCTTAAACCTGCCCTGACCCCCGCATTATTGTTACAATCGGGTTTTTGCCAGTTTGTATGACTCTCCCCATCCTATATCAAGATGAGTACCTCATCGCCGTCAATAAACCCAGCGGATTATTAGTCCATAAAAGCTGGGTGGCCAAGGACGCTAAAGAATTTGCTCTGCAAACCGT
>JBFEWA010000271.1:0-4673 GCA_041546605.1 Bermanella sp. | reverse complement strand
GTGCGCTCTTCTTCTGTCATTTGGGTCATATTGGCAAGAGGCATGTAATTACTTTGCACTGATTGCAATATACGCGGTTTATTGGCATTTAATTCATCAATGGTTTCCAGCACAATTCCAGCAGGTGCTGCCGTGAACCCAGGCTGTGTGGGTTTCACCCCATGGCACGACGCACAACGTTGCTCAGCAATAGCAACGATGGCGGCATCACTCACCACTGCCGTATTTGTGTTCACCGGTTTAGGCAACATATAACCAATAATGGCAAATAAAAACACCACGCCAGCTACGAGAATCCAAGGCTTATGATTACCCTGATGCTTCAAATTAAAGTAATGACGTACAAACGCAGCATTAAAACTAATTAACGCTAATACTAGCCATGCATGCTCATGTCCATAGGTCATGGGGTAGTGATTACTGATCATGATGAACAGCAGCGGCAACGTAAAATAGTTGTTATGAGTTGAGCGCAGCTTGGCAAACTGCGCCGGACGCGCGTCGGGTTTTTCACCGGCTTCGATGGCACGCACCAATTCCCGTTGTGCAGGTATAATGCCAAAAAACACATTACCCGCCATGACAGTACCAATCAATGCGCCCACATGTAAGTAAGCGGCACGATCACTAAAGATTTCTCCCAAGGCATACGCCGCAAAGGTTAAACCTGCAAATAATATGGCGCCAAATACTTTGGGAAATTTTTGCAGAGGGCTTTTAATCAAGGCCTCATAAAAAACAAAACCACCAACAAGAAAGCCAAGGCTAATCCCAATGGCTTGTAACTGAGTCAGCTCCATTTTACTAGGATCTATCAAATACTGATCTGCGCCCCAGTAATACATCACACACAAAAGAACAAAACCCGTTAACCAAGTGGTATAGGCCTCCCATTTAAACCAATGTAATTTCTGTGGCATGGCTTCAGGTTCTAACTCATATTTGGCCACCTCATAAATACCGCCACCATGAATAGCCCATAAATCCCCTTTTATGCCCTTGTCTTTTTTCCATTGTGGCGGTTCGCGTAAACTTAAATCCAACCAAATAAAATAAAACGAGGCGCCGATCCAAGCCACACCTGCGATGACATGAAACCAGCGGAAAAATAAATTTAACCAATCAACCAAATAGGCTTCCATAATCTTCTCTCACTGTATAAAAATAAATTAAGCTTTTTTGTAAACCGCTTTACCGGCCACATAGGTTTCGCTAATGGCGCGATCATCCCCAAGGATCATCATGCTAAATAACACTTCATCCAAGGTTTTGCAGGTGCCCACTTTACGCTGTATGAGCTCTGTGCTGTGACAATCCATTACAATAAAATCCGCTTCTTTACCCGCTTCGAAGTTTCCGATTTTGTCGTCCAAGCTCAGCGTTTTTGCATTACCAAGCGTCAACATGTAAAACCCTTGTCTCGCCTGAAGGCTATAGCCACGCAGCTGACAAATCTTGTACGCCTCATTTAATGTTTGCAGCATTGAAAAGCTAGTACCGCCACCCACATCCGATGCCATACTCACAGACACCCCATGGGACTGAGCTTGTTGTAAGTCGAACAAGCCACTGCCTAAAAACAGGTTAGAGGTCGGGCAAAATGCGATGCCACTTTGGGTTTCACTTAAGCGCGCAAAATCTTCTTGTTCTAAATGCACTCCATGAGCAAACACACTACGCGGTCCTAGCAAGCCGTAATGATCGTACACATCTAAGTAATTTTTACGCTCAGGGAATAGCTCTTTTACAAAATCAATTTCCGCTTGGTTTTCAGACAAGTGAGTTTGCATGTAAACCGTTGGATTGGCCTGCATTAACTGCCCGGCTTTTTCTAACTGCTCAGCGGTACTGGTGATGGCGAAGCGTGGGGTCACTGCGTATAATTGGCGACCTTTCTCATGCCATTGATCAATTAATTCTTGAGAGTCATCAAAGCTGCTTTTGGCGGTATCACATAACTCATCTGGCGCATTGCGATCCATCATCACCTTGCCACAAATCATGCGGCTATTATAATGCTCACTGGCATTGAAAAACGCATTCACGGATTCTTTATGTACCGTGGCGAAAACTAAGGCGGTTGTGGTGCCGTTTTTAAATAATTCATTCAAAAAGAAATGCGCTGTATGTGAGGCTTTATCTTGATCTTTAAAGCTGATCTCGGTGGGAAACGTGTAATTATTTAGCCAATCCAATAATTGCGCACCATAACTGGCGATCACATCCACCTGAGGAAAATGCACATGACTATCGATAAAACCCGGCATGATGATTTTATTTTCATAGCGTGTCACAGCCACGTTGGGATAACGCGCCAGAATGTCACTGGCATCACCGGCTTCCACGACACGACCAGACTCATCATCCACCACCAAAGCGCCGTCTTCAAAATGCACCAGTTGATCCGCATCTAAAAAGTGAACTAACTGCGACTGATAAATATGCTGGGCCATGTTATTGCATTCCTTCTATACAAGCGGCCACCAAATCAGATGGTATTTCAATCTTCAGCTCACTTGAAAAATCTTGTTCTTCTAAATTGTTACCCTGTCCGGCGCGATCAATGATCCAAAAGTTACTCACCTTGTCTAATGCCAATAACGGGTGATGCCAAGTATTGGCGTAATAATTCACCCCTTCACCTTTGGCCACAAATAATTTTAAGGTTTCAGGCTGTGGAGCATCTTCCCCTAAACACACCAAAACCAAATAAGGGTCTGTATCACTGGGTAAAAATGCTTGGGAACCCAAAGGGTGACGCTCCATCATAGTAATGGCCATAGGCAAGGTTCGTGGTTGAGCACGAAAAATACTAATAATTGCCTGCGCCTGTTGCGCGCCATCAAACTGATGTTTGCCATTTAACTCCACCGAGGCCAATTTATGAAAGCGCTCTGTAGTGCCTTCATTGATCATGATGGGAGCCACACCGTTATCCACAGCAATAACATCACCAAATGGCGCAAATGCGTCTGCGGTTAATGGCTCTGGTGTTAACACTATCTTTTGCATGGACACACTAAGAACCTCGATACGTCGAGTAACCATGAGCACTGATCAATAAGGGGACATGGTAATGCTCATTTGGATGTTCGATTTTAAAGTCGATGCTCACACTAGGGTAAAAACAACTTTCCCCAAGCTGGTTAAAATAACCATCCGTATCGAAGGTGATACGATACACACCGGCTTCCCGCTGAGCATCTCCCATCCAGTCCACAATACGGCCATCTTCATTGGTTTGGCTTTCCGCGATTTTAATGTGATCTCCGCTTTCAATCTTATACAGAACGACATCCACATTGGTCGCAGGTTTACCCAGATTCACATCCAAAATATGGGTGGTAATTGGACTTCTCATAAAGTTTGATCCTTCAAGTTAAGCCGCTAAGCCAAGTAATTTATCTAAGCGCAAAGCGGTGATCTTACTTTGCTCAATGGCGGCGTTTCGAATTTCGGTTGTACGATCATTAGGTAACCGTGTTTTTAATATATCCAGCATTTGTGCTGCACTCTTACCCGTAGCAAACACAATGAAGATAAACCCGTTTTTCTCAAAGTATTCATCATTGGCTTGAGCCAAATCCAATAAAGTGGATTCATCGGCACTATTAACGCCACTTTGTTCATTAGAGGCTAACCCTTTTGTGCTGGCGTATTTTTTTCGCAGACTGTTCACATCGCCGATTTTAGGATGCCCTTCAAACGCTTGTAGATAATCTTGCTCGCTTAACTCCTCCCAAATATCCAAAGCCACTTGATGCATAGCAGCATGGTCAGAAAAAGGGCGAGCTTGCACCATGGCGTTGATCCAGCTTTCGCTGGAACAACAACTGGCAAAAGCGGTGAACGCCTCTTGAGAGTTTAATTCATTTAATTCCGTTAACGTCATAATGCTTAGTCCTTTTTCGGATAACCAAACACACGTAAACGGCTAATGCCACCATCTGGGTACATGTTCAGTTTAATGTGACTAAACACCTGTCCGTCCGTATTCACTTCATCTTTGTAGAAGTGCTCAGCATCCGCCGAAAGTTTTTGTTTCTCAATCACAGTTTGCCACTGGGTATCATCATTTGGAGTTTCACCTGCTGGCAGCAAGACCGCTTCTAAAGTGAAAGAGTCAGGGTAGTTACCTTTAAAGTGTGCCGTATCCACCACCACTTTTTCAATGCTGCCCACTGCGCCTAACTTCACAATGATCCAATCACATTCACGACCACCGCGGCGACGTTTTGTCTCCCAACCATCCCCCATGTTTTTACCACGATCTGGCATGATGAGGTTTTCCATGGAGGAGAAAAACATATCGCTACAGGCTAACGGACGCGCACCGTTTTTAATATAAGCTAAATCAATCGGCTCATTAGGCAAGAACCAATCCCAATTGATGCTTGGCTCACCGTACAAACGCAAACGGGCCACCCCACCATCAGGAAAGATATTCAGTCTAATGTGTGTCCACTCACCATTGTTTTCGATATCAAAAAAGTTATCGCTGTCTGGCTTCACTTCTGTGGTTTCTAACACTGTACTCCATTGCGTATCTGCCAGTGGTGCACCGTGAATATTGCACGCCTCAATGGAGACTTTTTGTGGCGCATTACCGGCAAAGTGACGTGTACAAACATTCACCCCATGGATAATGCCTTGTGCACCGAGTTTAATTACGC
>JBFEWA010000225.1:0-5609 GCA_041546605.1 Bermanella sp. | reverse complement strand
TGGAGGTCTTACATGATTATTTAGAAGAGTTATCGGCGGAGTCTCAACCTCTGGGTTTACATACCTATGGTGATACCTTGAATGATGTACATTTGATGACCACTGTGGTGCAAATGCTAGGGGCCAACTTTAAGTCGCTGGCGGTGGACTATGAGAAGAACAATACCATCAAGCTGAAAAATGCGCCGGATGTGTTCTCGCAAAAAATGGAAGACAACAAAGTGGTGCAATTGGATGACACCCCTGGATTCAAATTGTTATGGGCCCATGTTATTGAAAAGCAAACCTTAAACGTATCCGATGAACTAAAAACCTTTTTAACGCAAGCGGATGATTTTGCTGGGCGCATTCGTGGCCAAATGGAACTGCCAAACCTGATTGCGTCTTTAAACGGTGAATTCATTGATGTGGGTTATGGCGGTGATCCTGTACGTGCCCATGATGCGGTGCCCACTGGTAAAAACTTGTTAGGCTTTAATCCAGGTAAGGTGCCTTCTAAATCTGCTTGGGAAGTGGGCAGTAAACTGGTTGAAGATTTAATTGCCAAGCATTACGCCGAGAAAGGTGAATATCCAGACAAATTGGCATTCTCGTTGTGGTCACTAGAGACCATGCGTCATCACGGTGTATTAGAAAGCCAAGTGATGGCCGCAATGGGTGTCAAACCGAAATGGGACGATAATGGCTTCTTAAAAGGCACAGAAATCATTCCCTACAGTGAATTAAAACGACCTCGGGTGGATGTGGTGTTATCAGCCACAGGTTTGTACCGCGATGCGTTTCCAAATGTCATGCTCATGTTGGCGAAAGCCATCAAAGATGTGGCGCAACTAAAAGAAGATAACAATTCTATTTATGCTCACAGCCAAGATCTTAAAGCGGCCTTGTTAAAAGAAGGCAAAAGTGAAGACGATGCTCAGTATTTATCCAGTGTGCGTATTTTCTCTAATGAAAGCGGTGCCTATGGTAGTGGCTTAGCAGATACGGCATTGGCGTCTGATACTTGGGAAACCGATAGCAAATTAGCGGACTTGTATTTAAAGCGCATGGGTTATGCCTTTGGTAGTGACGAGAATCGCTGGAGCGAGAAGGTATCAGGTCTATACGATAAAGCTTTATCCGGAACCGATGCGGTACTGTTTAGTCGTTCAACTAACTTGTACGGTATGATCACCAGTGATGATCCGTTCCAGTACTTTGGTGGTTTGTCACTGGCGATTCGCAATTTAGATGGCAAGAGTCCAGAGATGTACATCGCGAATTTACGGGAAAAAGATAAAGCCAAGAGCGAAAGTTTTGACCGTTTTATGGCCCGTGAATTACGTAACCGTAGCTTTCATCCTCGCTGGATAGAGGAGGTACAAAAAGAAGGGTATGCGGGTGCATTAGAGATACTGGATCGTGTGAATAACTTTTGGGGTTGGACGGTGATGCATCCAGACGGTATCACCGATCAACAGTGGCAGGAATTTGCGGACATTTATGTGAAGGACAAGTACGACATGAATATGCGCGATTTTTTTGAAAGAGCTAACCCCACCAACCTTGCGCAAATTATTGAGCGCATGTTGGAAGCCGAGCGCAAAGATTATTGGCAAACTGATGATGCTACCATCAAGGAATTGGTAGAAACCTATTTAGAGGTGAAACGAGATCACGCAGTGCTCACTGACAATCAAGCCTTTAATGAGTATTTAGCTGATAAAGCCCAGGGATTTGGTTTGGCGCCTCTGCTTGAAAGTGCCAACCAAGCGTTAGCGCAAGATTTAGCACAGGCAGCGCAAGTAAGTGCGGCGGATGAAATCGTAGAAGGGCAAAAACTTGAGCAACAGGAGCAGCCTGCTATGGATGACGAGTTCGACTGGCAGACGTTTGCTTTTGGCTTGTTGTTACTACTAGCGTTTGTGTTAGGTGGCTTAATGCAAAATAGAGGAGTTAGGTTGCAGGCGGCGTAATTTGAATAACAATATATCAAGGTGAAGAAAAAAGGCGCTGTTAACAGCGCCTTTTTTATTGGTTAATCCATGGAGTTATTTTGATTGAGCAACTGACTCAACTTATGTTCCGCTTTTTTACTGATTGGGTCGCCAGAAAACTCTTCCATCACTTTACGGAAAAAGTAGCTGGATTTTTTTAGGCTTTTTTCTGGGTTTTGTTCACTCATATAAATTAAACCCAATTGATATAGAGATTTGGCTTTGATGCTGTCGCTTGAGCCTGGGTTTTCATAAACCGTCAGGTACACACCATTGGCGTCTTCTAAACGGCCTTCACGAATGGCACGCTCACTCATGGGCGTCAATTCAGGGTCAAAAGTTGAAAGGGGTTTATTTAATAAACGATCTTTATCGACATGGCTAAGCAATTGGCTCGGTGTCATTTGTACGGTTTCACCTTTACGCGCTTCGATGATTTCGAGGCGTTTGTGAATGCGGTCTTGCAAAATACTGTATGGGAATTCAATTAGGTGGCGATGGAAATACGCTTTGGCTTTTTCGTCGTCACGATCTTCGTTAAAGCGGTTCATGTAAATCAGGCCAATTTGATATATGGCAATGCTTTTCATGTCTGAGCTGTAGTCATCTTTGCCATACCCTAATAGGAAGGTGTTGATCACATCATTGCTGCGATTTTCGACGATGCCATTGATGGAGTAGGTTAATAGGTCCGGTTCTTCATCTAATGCTGCCGCAGCTTTTAAACGCAGGCCTTGTTTGTACTTTAAGAATTCATGGTTGCCACCACCGGCTAGTACAAGTGGTGTGGTGGGCGAGCAGCCTGAGTTAATGGCGACAGTAATGAGTAGTAATAATGGTGTGAGAACGCGCAGCATGGGGATTTCCTATCAATAAATGGGGGCAGTTTACTGTGGGAAATGCTGGCTGCAAGTATCTGAATCAAGTTTTATGGGATATGGCGGCTTTTGACTTTTAACTAGAACCAATGTCTAAAAAAACCGCCATTTCAGGTATTTCTGGTACTGAACTGGGCTGATGTATTCTTTAAAGCGCATGTCCTGCAAGATACGGCGATACTTGCGTTTGTGCCGTTTTTCTAAGTATTGGTTTTGGAATACGGTGAAGTGGTATTTTCTTGGGCTTGGCATGAGTATGGCCAAGAACGCACCTTGGGCGGCGTTTAATTGGCTGGCCGGTTGTTTGAAATAGTATTGCGCGGCTTGTTCTACCCCGTAAATGTCGGGGCCAAATTCTACGATATTTAAATACAGTTCTAGAATTTCATTTTTATTTAATGCTTGCTCTAAACGCTTGGTGACCAGTAATTCTTTTAGCTTGCGGTAAAGGGTTTTGTTGTTTTCTAAATAGATATTTTTCGCGGTTTGCTGGGAAATCGTGCTGGCTCCATAGCTCCATTCACGACGTTTGATGTTTTCACCTAGGGCGCTAATTAAGGCGTCATAATCAATGCCTTGATGGGTAAAAAAGTCCCCATCTTCGCTCATGACAATGGCATATAACAGCTCGCGGTTGATGTGATCAATGGCTACCCATTTGTATTGCTTAAACTGATGGGGATTGTCTTTTAATTGGACTTCGACACTTTTAATGGCCGCCTGTTTTGCTTGTTCAAAGCCGTTTTCTTCAAAATGGGGCAGGCTTTCAAGTAGGGTGAAGACATAGATAAACAGAACAGTGGCAGCAAACCAAACCAGCGCACCGGTGAACATGAAAATGGATTTCACTAGATGATAAGGGCTAAGCGCCACACGTATGATGCGATTGCGTAGGCGCTTCCACGGATTGGTTTCGAGGTCGTTTAGATACTCATCCTTGATACGAAACATGCTAGCTCAGTCGATTTTGAATGTGATGCACAGATTACCCTAGGATGAGTGTTTGGCCAAATGGGCCATGGCTGCAAGAGCGTCAGGGTCTTTGGCTTTGATTTTATTGGCAATGGTGTGCTGAAAGAAATAATGAAAATCTTTGCGATGTTGCACGCTAAATAGACAATCATCGCCAGTAAGCACAGGTGTGCTGTGTACGTCTTCTTCTTCAACACACATGGCTAACACACTGCCGTCATTGTAGAGACGCCAGGAGTGAATTTCTTGAATCATGAAGCTGTTAAAGTGGTCTTGACTGAAGACCGCGTGTGACCCGATTAGATCAGGAATCTCTTGCACAATACTGGCGGGTTTTGACGGCGTGACTGGGTAATATTGGGCGCTTTGCTTTAAAAATTCCGCTTTGTAAGCAGGGGCTTCGAACAGTATTTGTCCGGTATTGGGGTCCATAAAGCCTTCCCAGTGACCATTTAATGGGTCATCCAGTGAGCGACATGCCACCAAGCGATTGAGCCACGGCACCATGCCATCTATATGGCCATCGCTCCATACGGCCCAGCACAAAACTTTTAAACTGAAAATTTGATCGGATGAATCATTGGTATACAGCATCTCAATGCCGTCTAATTCGGGTACTAGACGCTGTATATTGGGTAGGGCTCGTTTGTGTTGCCTAAAATCAATAACATCGGCTCGTTTGGCCATATTCACTCCAAGGCTAATTGCGACTGCTTCCTGCACTTAACTTGAGTATAGGTGCAAAAAACCAAGGAGTATGATCAGTTTTGAATAACCGCGCCGAGCTTAATATCTTGATGATTGATTCGGTGGCGGCTTACGTACAGTAATCGCCCTAATAACAACACGGCATTGACGCTCAAGCCCACGATTAAACCGATCCAGAAGCCAGCCGCCCCGGTTGGCGCACCCTGTGATAGGCCTAGGTAATAACCCAGAGGCAACCCTACTAGCCAGAACGACACTATGCTGATTACTAGGGTAACTAAGGTGTCTTTATAACCTCGTAAAGCACCGGCGGCGGCCACTTGGATGCTGTCACTGATTTGAAACACAGCCGCGTGGGCCAACAGATACATGGCTAACGCCATAACCTCTAGGTCTTGGGTGTAAAAGCCCACGAGGGTCTCGCGCATGAAAAACAAGATGCTGCCGTTAAATATGGCAAACAGCAGATTCACTTGAATGGCATTTATCCAGGCTTGTTTCGCGCCGGTGGGATCATTGCGCCCAAGCTCATGGCCAACACGCACCGTGAGGGCGGTTGCCAAGCTTAATGGCACCATGAATAACACAGTGGAGATATTTAGGGTGATTTGGTGGGCGGCCACCACCACAGGCCCTAATCGCGCGATAAATAGGGCGATAATACAAAACAGGCTCACTTCGGCAAAAATGGCTAAACCAATAGGCAAGCCGATGGCGGCCAGTTGACGCATGGTTTTGCCATTAGGGGCCGAAAAGTGCTGCAGTGGTTTTACTTTCTGGTGATGACGGCTTTTCAGGGTGAAAATGATAATGGCCAAGGTCATGAGATAGAACACAATCAAACTGGCTAGGCCACAGCCCGGCCCACCCATTGGCTCAATAGGGCCCCAGCCGAATACAAACAGTAGATTTAGTGGAATATTCAACAACAGTCCTGCAAAGGCAATGGCCGTCACTGGTTGAGTAAGATGAATGGCTTCGTTGTAAGAGCGAAACGCTTGATGAACGGCCACAGCGGGTAAGGCTAGGGCAATGTAATATAGATATTCTTCGGTAATGCCCTGGATGTCATCAC
>JBFEWA010000183.1:0-6421 GCA_041546605.1 Bermanella sp. | reverse complement strand
GAAGCTGTATTTAATAAAGCATTGGAACTCACGAAGAATACGGATAAGCCCGAGGCGCTGGCGGATAAAATTAACTTAATGGCCGGCCAGTTCTTTTATGCAACGGGTCGTGGTCGCAGTGCCATTAAACATTTAAAAAGCATTAGCCTAGATGGTGCTTACACTCCTAAAGCCTTGCTTACTTATGGTTGGGCATTGACCGAACAATGGCAATATCATGATGCCTTGCAGCCTTGGTATATGTTGAAAACCTCTCATTCCCCTTTGAATCAAGATGTTCAAGAAACCTTAATTGCCATCCCGCATTTATTAGAAAAACTCAATGCTAAGGTCATGGCGTTAGGGGCGTTTGATTATGCAACAGAGCAGTATGATGAGATTTATAAACAGCTAGGCGAAAGTGCCAAACGTTTAAATACTGGTGAATTTATCGAGCCGTTAATGAGTCAGCAGGTGCCTGACCGTTGGGGGGCATTTGAGGCAGTGGATCTATCTTTGCCTAATCACCCGGATCAGGTGTATTTGAAAGATGTGATGAGCCAAGGCTACTTTCAAGGGGAATTAAAGAACTTGCGTGATCTTCATGTTATGCGCTATCAATTGCATTCGGCTATGGATCAACTGGATGCATTTGAACACACCATTCAAACTCGCCAACAAGAATATCAAGTGGTGAAAAAAGAAGCACAAGTGAGTAAGCATAAAACCACGCTTAATGACTTACAAAAGCGCTACAGCGATTTATTAAGCCGTATTAATAAAGCATTTAAAAAACCAGATGGAACCGGTTTAGCTTCAGAGTCAGAAAAAGAACACCTGCTTTCGTTCAAAGATGTGAATAAACAAATTGCAGCGCTGGCTAAAACCATTGGCGAAGACAAACAAGTCTATGGGGATCGATTACGCAGAGTGGAAGGGGTGCTTAAATGGACATTGTCTGAGCGCTATAGTGAGCGTAAACGTCAAGTTTCTCAAAGTCTTGCCGTCCTCGAAGACAAACTTCGCCAAGCGCAAAAACAGTATGATGCTGCCAAATACGCCTATCAAGTGGCACCAAAAGGATTCTCAGGGTTTGATGAAAAAATTAGTCGTTTAAGAGCAACCTATAAAAAGCAACTGGCCAAGTTGGATAAGGTGTATTTCCAACAGCGGGAAAAAGTAGGCAGCATTGTTAAGGTGGATATTAAAAAGCGCCAAGAGCGAGTAATGGAATATCAATTACAAGCCCGTCTAGCGGCGGCACGTTTATTCGATGAAACCTCCAATAAGCAGAGAATTGTGACAGGGGAGGTGAAACAATGAAGACTTCTCGTATTTTTATAACCGCTTTTTGTTTAGGACTTGCCTCTTGTGCGTCACAACCTGAATTGAATGTTGTAAGTGTTGAGGAAGATTTATCCGGTAAAAGTATTGCCAATATTCGCCCAGTTGGGGTGCGTCTCGCTAAGATGCCAGCTCCCGACGTGGACACACAAAAAGCCATTGCTAAATACCAGCGTTTTCTTGAAATCGCGCCGCAAGGGGAAACCCGTGTGCATGTTATGCACCGTTTGGCGGATTTAAAACTCATGGATGTGGAAGAGTTATTGGCTGAGAATCCAGAGCAACTGGATGCTGAGCACGTCAAGAAAGTATATGACGAAGCCATCTCAACTTACACCCAAGTGCTAACCATGTTCCCTCATCGCCGCGATAGCGACATGCTACTTTACCAACTTTCTAAGGTGTACATGTTAAAGGGGGATGATGAGGCAGCGTTAGCCACGTTAACACGTTTAGCTCAGGACTTTCCTCAATCCACATTGTTAGCTGAGGTGCAATATCGCCGCGGCGACATTTTATTTAATCTAGAACGATTCAAAGAAGCTAATGAAGCCTTTGCGTACGTCGCAATGGGTAAAAAAGAGAGTCGTTTTTATATTAGCGCTAACTATATGCGCGGTTGGAGTCAGTTCAAATTAAGAGCCTATGATAATGCCTTGCTATCATTTGCCAAGGTGATTGATGAACGTTTTGTGGATACCACCGCAATCGTAACCGCATCGAAAGGCGATAAAGAATTACTGGATGATACCGTGCGTGTCATGAGCATGATCTTTGCTGAAGGCACAGGGCATAAACAAATTGCACAGTTGATGAAAAAGATCGGGCAACGCCATTACGAGTATTTGTTGTACGACTCGTTAGCGGAATACTATATCACTAAGCAACAGTACTCAGATGCGGCACGTACTTATCAAGCATTTGTACAGGAAAACCCTACCGATGTATTGGCTCCTGCGTTCTATAGCAGTGTTGTTAATAGTTATAAAAAAGCCGGTTATGTGGATTTAGTACTGAAGCATAAAATGACCTATATCGAGCAATACGGCATCCGTAGCGCCTATTGGAATATTTATGGTGAAGACATTCGCGACATGATTCGCCCGAATATTAAAGATTATTCCTCACAGTTGGCTCAGTACCATCACTCCCGCGGGCAAAAATCTAAAAACATTAAGACGAAGTTTAATGAGTTGTTGGCGGCTTCTCGTTGGTATCAAGAATATATTGATACCTTTCCACAAGATAAGGATGTTGGGAAAATGTATTTCCTCAAAGGGGAGGCAGTATATGAGGTGGGTCGCTTCGAAGAGGCTATTCTCGCTTATATACAAGGTGGTTATGAAACCCCTAAACATGAGAAATCGGAAGAATCCGCGTATGCCGCATTGGTGGCCTATAACCGCATGATTGAAAAGGTAAAACCAGAAGAAAAAGATTTTTGGTTAGAGCGTAAAGTCGATAGCGCGCTGCGTTATTCAAGTGTGTATCCAGAAAATAAAAATACTTCACAGGTCTTGGCCAGAGCCGCGGAAGGCTTGTTTAACCTAGGTCAATTCCAAAGAGCGGTAAATGTGAGTAAAAGTGTATTGGATCGTCAGGATGCTAGTCCTCAGCAGCGATCCGTTGCTAATCTAATCAAAGCCCATAGTCACTTTGATCTTGCACAATACGCCGAAGCTGAGTTGGCTTATGTGTCTGCATTGAACAGCAAGCAATTAAAACAGGCAGAAATTTCAGCGGTGAACGAAAAACTGGCTGCCAGTATTTATAAGCAAGCAGTGGCCTGGGTTGAAAAAGATGTGCTCGATAAGGCCGTTAAGGATTTCATGCGTGTGGGTAAGGTGGTGCCTTCATCACCTATCCGAATCACAGCACACTATGATGCCGCTTCTTATTTAATGAAAAAACAGAAGTGGGAGAAAGCAGAAGAAATTCTATTGAGCTTCCGTGAGTCTTATCCGAAAGATAAATTATCCAAAGATATTCCATCTAAGCTCATTATTGCGTATGAGAATATGCAGGATTGGAAAAAAGCTGCATATGAGCTGCAAAATATTTGGCGTTTCTCTCGTAATAAAAAAGAACAGCGCATCGCTTTGTATCAAGCGGCTGAATACTATGAAAAAGCAGATGACATAGATAACGCTATGACTATGTTAAAGCGTTATGCGCATAATTATCCCAAACCGTTTGATGCTCAGTTAGAGGCGATCAATAAGCTGGAAGGTTTATATCTTAAAAAGAGCGATCATGAAAAACGTCGCTACTGGCTAGAAAAACTGATTGCCGCAGACTTATCTGCAGGCAAAGCACGTAGCGATCGCTCTAAATTCTTAGCAGCAAAAGCCTCCTTTGAATTGGCAGATTATGAACGTCAAGCTTACGCTCAGATCGAGCTAACCCTGCCATTGCAAAAAAGCTTGGGTAAGAAAAAAGTGGCTCTCAAACGTACTTTAGATGCTTATCAGCGCACAGCCAAAATGGAAGTACAAGAATTTACCACGGCCGCCACCTTCCAGATTGCTGAAATCTATGGGGAACTATCCCGTGACTTAATGGCGTCCCAGCGTCCACCAGGCTTAGATGAACTGGAATTAGAAGAGTACGAGTTTTTGTTGGAAGACCAAGCGTTTCCATTTGAAGAGGCTGCCATTAATATTCATGAAACCAACATCAAACGTAGTTGGGATGGTTTGTATGATGGCTGGATATCCAAAAGTATTTCGGCGTTATCTAAGTTGATGCCTGCACGATACGCTAAAAAAGAGGTGAGCTATGAAGCCATTGCTGAAATTCATTAATGTCAGTTTATGCTTGTTGCTTGCAGCTTGCGCAGGTAATCAAGTCAAGACCTCAGTGGATGCCAATGTTGAATCCCAAGTGATTGAAGTGCCGGAACAAGCCGCCATTGATTTTACGGCCGCTATTAATCTGATGAACCAAGGACAATTGGATCAAGCGTTGACAGCCTTTACAGCTATGACTCAAGCCTACCCTATGTTGTCTGGTCCGTTTGCTAATATGGGAGTGATTTATTGTCATCAAGAAGAATGGGACAAAGCAACGCAATCACTGACAATGGCCATTGAAAAAAATGCCAAAAATTTAAAGGCGTTGAATCAATTGGGTTTTGCTTGGCGAAACATGGGTAAATTTGAAGAAGCAGAAAAAGCGTATCTACAAGCGATCAAAGTGGACCCTCAGTTTTCGGAAAGTTATCTTAATATTGGTATTTTGTACGACATTTATATGGGTAAGTTTGTTCAAGCCAGTGACTATTATCAAAAATACCAAAGCTTACAATCTGAGCCTAATCGACAAGTGGCAGGCTGGATTGTGGATATTAATCGACGCGCGGGTATAAAGAGTCAGATCGCAGGTGATGCACCATGATTAGATTATTATTAGCAATGAGCCTTATGTTGAGCGCAATGTGCATTCATGCCAAAGATTCGGTCGTACGATTGCAAGGCATTAAGATTAAAGCGGATAATGAAGCACCTCAGGTTATGCACATTATTCCTTGGCAAAACCCAGAGGGCGCAGAGCGCTTGTATTCACCGGTTAGAGGGGCAGAAATTGAGCGCCTCAAACCGATTGATCCTTATAGTTTTGAGTTAGAAACGGCCTTGCATGAACAGTGGCAGGCTAACCAAAGCCAGCCCATTGACCTTGTGAATGAATAAGTTTTTAATGGGCATATAGCGTCACGCTGTAAAATAACAATAATAAAAAAATCTTATAAACCAACAACAATAATAAAATCTATTCCAATAGAGGATGTACACAATGGATACCATTATTCGCTTTTTCCAAGATGGCGGCGTTTTCATGTACCCAATCGCGGTTATTTTAGTGGTGGGCCTTTCAATTGCTATCGAACGTCTTATTAGTATTTCGGCGGCTAAACGTAAAAACCGTGCTGCGTTTGAAGAAATGCTACCTATGATTCAACGTAAAGATTATAAAGCAGCACTTAATTATGCCGGCCAAAGTGACAGCGACATCGCTAACATCATTGGTGCGGGTATCGCGCGTATGCCAAGCAGCTCTCGTCGTGAAGATATTGAGTACGCTATGGAAGAAGGATTGATGGAAACCACGCCTAAGCTAGAAAAGCGTACTGCATACATTGCAACACTTGCGAACATTTCTACATTGATGGGTCTATTGGGTACCATCATTGGTCTGATTGCTGCGTTTACCGCAGTGGCAACAGCGGCACCTTCTGAAAAAGCCACCTTGCTGTCTCAATCTATCTCGGTAGCCATGAACACCACCGCATTCGGTTTGATTTCAGCAATTCCTTTATTGTTGGCTCATACTGTATTACAAAGCCGTACCACAGAAATTATTGATAGCTTGGAAATGGCTGGTGTTAAGTTTTTGAACCTAATTACCGATCGTAAACCATCTTCTTCGGCGCAATCACAATCTGCCACGACTAATGCTGCGAAATAATTGCACTCAATAGTGGAGGTTGGCTATGAGACGCCATAAGAAAAAACAAGAAGAAGTGGAATTAGACATTACCTCCTTCATGAACCTGATGATTATTCTGGTTCCTGTTTTGCTCATCAGTATGGTGTTTAATCACATTACTGTTTTAGAGCTAAGACTGCCTTTGGAAGAGGAATTGCAAAAGCAAGATTTAAATCCGGACGATTTATCACTTGAGGTGATTGTAAGCGAGTCGGGTTTTAACGTGATGCTTGGGCCATTGTCTATTGAAAAAATTGCTAAAAAAGATAATCAATTCGATTTGAATCGATTATCCGTTGTGCTGCAAGGCATGAAAAAGCAACTGGGAAAAGAGCGTACCGATATTGTCATTTTGTCCGAGCCGGATATTGATTATCAAATCTTGGTAGGCGTGATTGATACGGCAAAAACGTTTCCTGCAGTCGTCGCGGCCAGTGTGGTTGATGCTGTTTTGTTTCCTGATGTTTCCTTAGGAGACGCACCAGAAGGGGAGGCTGCATTATGAAGTCATCACGTCGCGCTAAACGCATGGCCAGAAGCCATGGTCGCCACAAAAAGCAAGCGGGCCTAAACCTTGTATCGTTAATGGATATTTTCACCATCATGGTTTTCT
>JBFEWA010000350.1:0-3402 GCA_041546605.1 Bermanella sp. | reverse complement strand
CTGGGTTCACCATGTGCATGTCATCTGTGGGTGAACAGTAACGGGCGTAGTACCAAGAGGATTCCATGAAGGTATCGAAGGTATCGGTTTCGCGGAACGCAGGTTCGCCGTTGAATTCGATGTTTTCAAATTCTGGGTTGTTTTTGATTGGGCTGTTTACACCATCCATGACCACGTCGGTTGGTAGAACCACCGGCAGCATGTCTTCTGGCGTGGGTACTTGCTCGCCGTTTTGTTTGTTGATCATAGGTACTGGGGTGCCCCAGTAACGCTGACGGCTCACACCCCAATCACGCAGGCGGTAGTTGGTGGTCACTTTGCCTTTGCCAGCGGCTTCTAGGTGTTTGGCGATAGCGTCGAAGGCGGCTTCAAACTCTAGGCCATCGAACTCGCCAGAGTTCACCAGTTTGCCTTTTTCGGTGAAGGCTTCTTTCGCTAGATCGATTTCTTCACCGTTAACAGGCTCAATCACTTGATTGATCTCTAGGCCGTATTTTTGCGCGAATTCAAAGTCGCGTTGATCGTGAGCCGGTACAGCCATGACCGCACCTGTGCCGTAATCCATTAATACAAAGTTGGCCACCCAGATTGGCACTTCTTTGCCTGAAATTGGGTGAATGGCGGTTAAGCCAGTGGCACAGCCTTTTTTCTCGATGGTGGCAAGATCCGCTTCAGCGGTGCCGCCTAATTTACATTCTTCGATGAAAGCGGTTAGCTCAGCATTGCCTTGCGCGGCTTCGCTGGCCAGTGGGTGGCCGGCGGCCACGGCTACGTAGCTGACGCCCATTAATGTGTCTGGACGGGTGGTGTACACCTCAAGGGTGTCTTCGCGATCCTTGATGCCGAAGTGCAGTTCAACCCCTTGGCTCTTACCAATCCAGTTGCGTTGCATGGCACGCACTTGGTCTGGCCATTCGTCTAGTTGGTCTAAATCGTTTAATAGCTCTTCTGCGTAATCGGTAATGCGGATGAACCATTGCGGGATTTCTTTACGCTCGATTGGGGTGTCACAACGCCAGCAGCAGTTGTCGATCACTTGCTCGTTGGCTAACACGGTTTGATCGTTGGGGCACCAGTTAACGGCCGAAACTTTCTTATACGCTAAGCCTTTATCAACTAGCTTGGTGAAAAACCATTGTTCCCAGCGATAGTATTCCGGCTTACAAGTGGCCAGTTCGCGATCCCAGTCGTAACCAAAGCCTAGGCTGTTTAGCTGGCCTTTCATGTAGGCGATGTTCTCATCGGTCCATTTGCCCGGTGCGGTGTTGTTTTTGATGGCGGCGTTTTCAGCCGGTAGACCAAAGGCATCCCAACCCATAGGTTGCATGACGTTTTTGCCCTGCATGCGCTGATAGCGAGAGATTACGTCACCAATGGTGTAGTTACGCACGTGACCCATGTGCAGTCGGCCTGATGGGTACGGGAACATAGACAAGCAATAGAACTTTTCGCGGTTGCTATCCACAACGGCTTTAAAGACTTTGTTTTCAGCCCAAAACTGCTGAACGGAGGATTCGATTTCGCTGGGAATGTATTGATCTTGCATAGGATCGATCTGGTCAATTCGCTGAATAATAAAGGGCCGTATCATACCCTAGACTAGGCCAATAGCACAGGTTTCCCCAACGAAATGTGATTTTGCCATTCCATTAAAAGATGTCTAAAAAACGCACATATTGTTGCTAAAAAATCTATGGCGTGAGGTCAATAAACATAAGGAATTCAATAAAAACTGCCTTGCAGGATAAGGCGTAATAGGCTCGCGTTGTCTAAGGTTAATTTACTCCTTAGACAGTAGAGGTTGTTATGAAAACGTTTTCCTATGTCGCAGTCATGGGGGCTATCGCCATTACTGCTGCTTGTTCGGATTCTGGTAGCAGTAGCTCTTCTGGCTCCAGTGTCAGTATTACTGGAAGCACGGCATTACCCGAACAAATGTCCTTAGTGACGGCGCAAGATGAATCCGAAGCCCGATCTTTATCCAGAGCGGTTTTTGATACGTCATCTTTGCCCTCTGACAGCGATTATGCCACCGCGAAGCAGAACATTTATGTGTGGCTGGATGCGGTAGAGCCCATCAGCTTTATTGATAGTTTGCTGTGTTTCACCAATCAGTCACAACCGTTAGCGATGGCGGGCCAGGGTAACTACAACAGTTGGAATGATGCGAGCCGCTGTTTTGATGATAAAGGTGGTGAAGGTGGCGATGATGGTCAGGGCAGTGGTGAGCAAGTGCAGCAATTTGTCACCATTGTTGGTAATAGCTCGCAGGCTTCCGCTAGCGATCCGTTAATCTATCGAGGCTGGGTGGAAGATTACGCAGGCCAATCCGGTGAAGGCGAGGGCCCAACCGCCATTAAAATTCGCGGTGAAGTGCGTAAAACTCCAACCGATGCGAATCCATTTGGTGATTTCACCTTAACCTATGGCTTATTGCCAAGTATCACTGCTAGTGAGGCCCAGAATGAAGGGATGGGCGAAGTGATTTCGTCCGAAACCAGTGGCGGTGGTGCCAGCTTTACTCTTTATCAAGAGGATAAATTCACCGATAACAGTGTTGAGGTTGAATGTACCACCACAGCGTCGGTGGACTACAACGAGTCTACCGAAACAGGCTTGGCTCGTACCGGGCGTGAATGCAGTGTGGTAGGAGGTGCGTTCCAGGCGGACTTCAGTGCAGCATTTGCGTTAGCAGTAAACAGTGGTTTTGTGCACATGGCTAAGGCTAGCTCTTATGCCAACATCAATAGCGCTACATACGATAACGAAGTGTGTCTGGCGCGAGACAGCTTTAACAATGTGGTGTGGAATTATTCGGTCTACAACAAAACCGATGGCAGTGCAGTGGATATTAACTCTGGCATGCAATTGAAAGTAGATGGCAATGGCAGTGGTGATGGTAGTGATGCCGATGGCTTTGAAAGCTGGGGGCACATTGGCTATTGGGGCTCATGGCGTGAGGATGGGCAGAGCTTCAGTGACGGCGAAACCGTGCAGCAGGCTACTTTTGATGACACTGTTGGCGCGGAATTTACGGTAAAAGTGGCACCGGGGCGGTTAGTGAAGAATACAATTAACTCTGTGAGTTTGAGTACTCTTGGCGGTGTTCGTTTTGAGGCTTGGGTGTATGAAGGGGATACTTATTTATTCAGTTCTAAGCCGGATCTCGATGGCGATACAGGTACGGACGCATTTTTTAATGTGCTGCTAGAAGTAAATAGCAACAATAATGGTTTCGATGTGGTAGCTACCAAAACGTGGAACGGTGAAAGTGAAACCATTACTGAACTAAATAGTGCTGTTCCACTTAACTTAAATGCAAATATTTCGATTCATATGTGGTCTCGCCAGTTAGGTGGTGGCGTTAATTATATTTCTGGTTCTACTGCCATTCGTTTATTT
>JBFEWA010000061.1:0-11933 GCA_041546605.1 Bermanella sp. | reverse complement strand
TCTGAGAATAGAGAGAAGGTATTAGGCGCTACTGAAGACGCCTAACAGGCACAAAAAAGCCCGGTAAACCGGGCTTTTTTCTATTTATAAAGCATCTATGATGCTGTTTAGAGTGACACTTGGGCGCATAACCTTAGAGGCTTTTGCTGGGTCTGGATGGTAATAGCCACCAATATCCGCCCCAGTCCCTTGAGCCTTGCTTAGCTCCGCCACAATCTCACTTCGATGCCCTTCAAGCTCAGAAGCCACTTTTGCAAAGATTGCTTTTAGTTCCTGATCTTTATCTTGATCAGCTAATGCTTCAGCCCAATATAAAGCCAGATAGAAGTGACTGCCGCGGTTGTCTACCTCGCCTACACTACGATGTGGAGAGCGGTCATGGTCTAGGAACTTACCCGTTGCATCATTTAACGCTTCAGCCAAAACAAGTGCTTTCTCGTTATTGGTTTTATGCCCTAGATCTTCAAGCGATACAGCCAAAGCCAAGAACTCGCCCAAGGAATCCCAGCGTAAATGCCCTTCTTCTGCCAATTGTTGCGCGTGTTTAGGCGCAGAGCCGCCGGCACCGGTTTCGTACAAGCCACCACCTGCTAACAATGGAACAATGGATAGCATCTTGGCACTGGTACCCAACTCTAAGATTGGGAATAAGTCGGTTAGGTAATCGCGTAATACATTACCGGTAACCGAGATTGTATTTTCACCTTTAGCAACACGCTCCAGAGTGTACTGAACTGCTTTAACTGGAGACATGATTTGAATGTCCAAGCCAGTTGTATCGTGATCTTTAAGATACTTATTAACGATTTGAATCAAATTAGCATCGTGAGCGCGGTTTTCATCTAGCCAGAAAATAGCTGGCTGGCCTGTTGCTTTGGCACGATTAACGGCTAGCTTCACCCAATCCTGAATAGGTGCATCCTTGGTTTGACACATACGCCAGATGTCACCCTTCTCCACAGTATGCTCAATTAATACTGCACCTGAAGAGTCTTTAACCTTAACAACGCCAGATTCTTTTAAGATAAAGGTTTTATCGTGAGAGCCGTATTCTTCGGCCTTTTGCGCCATTAGACCTACGTTAGATACATTACCCATGGTCTTAACATCAAACGCGCCATTTGCCTGACAAAACTCAATGGTTTTTTGGAATACGTCAGCGTAGCAACGATCCGGAATCAAGGCTTTCGTGTCATGCAGCTTGCCATCAGAGCCCCACATCTTGCCGGACGCACGAATTGCCGCAGGCATGGAAGCATCTACAATCACATCGTTTGGTACATGAAGATTGGTGATCCCTTTGTCAGAATCCACCATGGCTAAACGTGGACGTGACTGATAAACCGCTTGGATATCTGCCTCAATCTCGGCTTTTTTGTCAGCTGGTAAGGCTTGGATTTTGGCGTAAACATCACCAAGGCCGTTTTTAGTGTTAACACCTAGATCTGCAAATGTTTGCGCATGCTTTTCAAATACATCTTTGTAGTAAACCGTCACGGCATGGCCAAACATAACCGGGTCGCTCACCTTCATCATGGTGGCTTTTAAGTGCAGGGATAACATTACGTCGCTATCTTTTGCGTCTTGCATCTGCGCTTCATAAAACTCACGCAATGCTTGGCTGGACATTACAGCGGCATCAATTACTTCGTTTTCTTGAAGCTCAACAACCGGTTTAAGAACAGTTTCTTGACCGTTTGCTTCTAAAACAATGGATACGCTATCCGCTTTAGACATGACGACAGATTTCTCTGAGCCGTAGAAATCCCCTTGCTCCATGTGAGCAACGTGAGATTTAGAATCTTTAGACCACTCGCCCATGCTATGTGGGTTTTGCTGTGCATAGGCTTTAACCGGTGCTGCCACACGACGATCACTATTACCTTCACGTAAAACAGGATTTACCGCACTGCCTAGTACTTTCGAATAACGCGCCTTAATGTCTTCTTCTTTCTCATTAGCAGGCTTAACAGGGTAATCTGGAACTGCGTAACCCTGATCTTGAAGCTCTTTAATTGCTGCATTTAGCTGAGGAATAGAAGCACTGATATTTGGCAACTTAATGATATTGGCTTCAGGTGTCTTGGCTAGCTCGCCCAGCTCTTGCAGGTCGTCATTCAGACGTTGCTCGGGCGCTAGAAAATCTGGAAAACTGGAAATAATACGACCTGCTAGAGAGATGTCGCGCGTCTCAACCGCTAACTTGGCTGGCTTGGCAAAGGCTTCAACAATAGGTAAAAACGAATAAGTTGCTAAAGCAGGTGCCTCATCTGTCAGGGTGTAAATGATCTTTGGGGTTTTGTTGGTCATTTTGTATCCTAAAGTTCTATGGCTGTTGGGCCGAAACTCAAATGGAAAGGCTTATGGCCCCTCCTATCCTCGTGCCTCTTAGGCTCAAGCACACTGGCTTTTGACCAGCATGCCACTATATGTGTTTATTAAAGGCGGCGAATTATATCACGCACTGATATAATCGTAATGCCTTTTTGTAGTTTTTTTACATAACGAACGCGCTATTTCTACTCTAAATCCTTCATTTGGTAGTTTTATTACAAGATTATGGCCAAGCTTATTTTATTCAATAAACCATTTCAGGTGATGTCTCAATTCTCGGACGCAGAAGAAAAACAAACCCTGGCCAATTACATTTCCATACCAAATGTCTATCCCGCCGGTCGACTAGATTACGACTCTGAAGGCTTACTACTTCTAACCGACAACGGACAATTACAGCATAGAATAGCCCACCCAAAGCACAAATCCGCTAAAACCTATTGGGTACAAGTGGAAGGCGCACCCACCGAGCAAGACCTTGCCCCATTGCGCCAAGGATTAGAGCTAAAAGATGGCAAAACCCTGCCCGCCAAAGCTCAAATCATTAATGAGCCCAATATATGGGAGAGAAACCCTCCAATTCGCGAACGAGCAAATATTCCTACCACATGGATCGAACTCACTATTAAAGAAGGGAAAAACCGCCAAGTCAGACGCATGACCGCCGCCATCGGTTTCCCAACCCTCAGACTGGTTCGATACCAAATCGGCCAGTGGAGCATAGACAACATCCCGCCAGGTGAATTTGTAACGCTAGAGGTGGCTGATCCTGCCCCTAGTAACAAGCCATATTCAGCCAAGCGGAAATTCGGTAAAATGCGCCCTCCTTTAAAAAAGAAGAGCTCATGATGCGCTTTAAGCCCAATTCAACGGTAGCCACCATCATCGAACAAGATGGCAAGCTATTATTTGTTGAAGAGACAGACTCGAATCGCCAAGTATTTAATCAGCCTGCCGGACATTTAGAGCAAGATGAAACCCTACAACAGGCTGCCATACGAGAAGTGCTAGAAGAAACGGGGCATACCTGTCGCCTAACCCACTACATGGGACTATATACCTATACAGCACCCAGCAATGGCATTACCTATCACCGCCATTGTTTTATAGGGGAATCTATTGGCTATGATTCCTCCTTGCCATTGGATGAAGGTATCACCGGTATAAAATGGATGAGCTTAAATGAATTAAAGGAAAGCGAAGCGGCTAGAAGCCCATTGGTTATAAAATGTGCCGAAGATTTTTTAAGCGGCAAGCGCTTCCCTCTGGATTTGATATACGAGCACCCTAATGACTAAAGCTATTTCTGAAACCACTGTGATTGTCGGTATGTCCGGTGGCGTAGATTCATCTGTTTCCGCTTATTTACTCATGGAGCAAGGCTATCAAGTAGAAGGCTTGTTTATGAAGAACTGGGATGAAGATGACGGCACAGAATACTGCACCGCTAAAGAAGACCTAGCCGATGCCCAAGCGGTATGCGACAAACTTGGTATCAAGCTGCATACAGCGAATTTTGCTGCCGAATACTGGGATAATGTATTTGAGCATTTTTTGGCTGAATACAAAGCGGGTCGCACCCCCAATCCGGATATTCTTTGCAATCGTGAAATCAAATTCAAAGCCTTCCTTGATTACGCAAAAGTATTAGGCGGCGATTTTATAGCCACAGGCCACTATGTGCGTCGTGGCGATGAAGATGGACGTACCTATCTATTGCGTGGCATCGATAACAACAAAGATCAAAGCTACTTTCTGCACGCAGTTGGCGAAAGTGAAATCAAACAAACCCTCTTTCCGGTTGGCGAGTTAGAAAAGCCAGAGGTGCGCCGTATTGCTGAAGAGCAAGGCTTAGCCACCGCCAAGAAAAAAGACAGTACCGGTATTTGTTTTATTGGCGAGCGTCGATTCAAAGATTTTTTACAGCAGTACTTGCCTGCCCAACCCGGCACCATTGAAACCGCAGAAGGCGAAGAAATTGGCCGTCACGAAGGCCTAATGTATTACACGCTAGGTCAGCGCCAAGGTATCGGTATTGGTGGCAGTAAGCATCACGGCACCGAACCTTGGTTTGTATTGAAAAAAGATTTAGAGCGCAACGTATTGATTGTGGGTCAAGGCAAGCAGCATCCTCTGCTATTCACTGATTCACTCAATACAACAGACGTTTACTGGGTTAATCAAGAACCAAGCGAGTTTCCTTATCGCTGCACCGCCAAGGTACGCTACCGCCAGCCAGATCAAGCATGTACAATTCACAAGGTTAATGGCGCGTATCAGGTTGTTTTTGATGAGCCTCAACGAGCAGTAACCCCAGGCCAATCCATCGTTTTTTACCAAGGTGATACATGCCTAGGTGGCGGTGTCATTGAAAGCTGTGAAAAGCTTTAATAAGGCAAGATATTCATGACTAAAGCCAATATTGATAATCAAGCACTGGCCCTTGCAGGTTTATTTCAAGCCACTCATTTGGTTGAGCAAATTGCACGTAC
The DNA here is from genome assembly GCA_041546605.1 of Bermanella sp. Classification (GTDB taxonomy): domain Bacteria; phylum Pseudomonadota; class Gammaproteobacteria; order Pseudomonadales; family Oceanobacteraceae; genus Bermanella. The sequence goes on along the minus strand of JBFEWA010000061.1, from coordinate 7,107 downwards.
TGGCAAGGTGAATGATCGCGAATTAAAAACCTGTATCGAAAGCTTATTCCAGACTCACCCTCATTCCATTGAAGATATTTACGGTGGTAGTCGTGATAATTTGAAGTTGGGATTCACGGAATTGCGTTTTTTTACCGGTGGAAAAAACCGCACAGGGTCCAGCCCTGATGTTATGCGATATGCCTTAGGCGTGTTGCATCTAGAAAGTAAATTGCGCAAGCACAAAAAAATGATGCCGAAAGTCAGCAGTGGTATTGAGCATGCCAAGCGACAGCTAGATCACTTTCATAGCAGTCACGAGAATCTAATTGCCAATCTTTCTGGGCTTTACCAAGAAACACTGAGCACACTTAGATTTCGCATACATGTGACCGGTAGCGCACAACACCTACAAAACCCGCAAAACGCTCATAAAATCAGAGCATTGCTACTATGCGCTGTGCGCTCAGCTATTTTGTGGCGTCAAATGGGCGGGCGTCGTTGGCAGTTATTATTTAACCGCCAAAAACTTAATCGCTCCTGCAAAGAAGCTATGGAGAAAATGCACTAGGCCGCTATTTAGCGGCCTTCCCTGCATAAAATGCCTTCATCTGTTCTAAGGCCTTAAAGGCAGCCTTAGGGTTAAGCTTTAGATCAGGGTCCAATTTGTCGTCATTGTTTTTACTCTCCATTAATCCAATTGGGTTTTGAATAAAGCTCCCCTCTTTGGTTACGAAAGCATAATTGTAGTAACTGGCCATAATCTGTACATCTCTGGATGTTTCATTAAATAGTGATTCACCGTTACTGTAATTAGAAACAGGCTGGTCACAATTTAACAACTCGTCAATTAAGGTTGCCGACACATCGATACTCGCTGTGCGATGCTCAAATACTTTGGCTTCTTTTCCTGGCCAGTGGATTACTAGTGGCACCTGAGTTTGGTGGTAAGTGAAATTACTACCATGACCAAAACGCGTAGCACTGGTATCACCAAACTCTTCCGCATGATCAGAAGTAACAATTAAAATCGTATTTTCATACTGACCTGACGCTTTTAATTTGTCGATTAACTGGCCAATCAAGTCATCTACGAAATACACGCTATTTCTGTATCGATTCAAATACGGCTCTGGATCCTTCCCTGCCTTAAAATCCACTAGGCTGGGTTTTTCAGTTGGTGTGAATTTTTCAAACTCTTCAGGGTAGTAATACAGGTAGTGAGTGGAGTTGAAAAACATGAAGCCAAATACAGGTGATTGTGCACGATCCAGTTTAGCAATCATCTTATCAAGTACATCTTTGTCTTTTTCGATGGTGTCTTTGCCTTCCCCATGGTGTACATCATCTCGCACAGGCAAGAAGCTGGTATCGGTTAATTTGATGCGGGTGATATCCCCACTTGGATAAATACCAAATTCATACCCATTGTCTTTCAATTGATTTAGCAATACTGGCCCGCCAACGCCATTATTGGCCACGACATTATCCATGTAGGTGGGTGCTAAACCGTACATCAAAGAAAAAATACCGCGAGTGGTAACACTGCCACTGGAATGATGATCTTTAAACCACAAGGAATCCTGCGCAAGATTATAGGTGTTTGGTGATATTTCCTGTGTCATGGTATCAGCACGCCAGCTTTCCAGAACCACCATTAAAACGTTTGGTTTATTTTCACCCTGAGTGCACTGCATGGGTTGCTTTGGATAAATAATATTCGATTCATCAATGGACTTGGTATCCACCGCCATTTCATTTAAGACTTTGCTTTTAGCAATATGGCGCGAATGCATTGGAAAATAGAAAGGCACATGACCACTTAATGAAGTAATAGGCATGTAGTTTTGTGCATAAGCCCAGGAGTGAGTCAAATTAACAAATAGAATATTAAGGAATACAAAAACAGCTAACAGCCAACCTGCCGACTTGAAACTATTGCGGTTTAAGATTTTGCGATTCACCAACCATAAAAAGAAAAACTCCACACAGGCAATCAAAGCTGCAACCGAGCTAAATATCACATATGTTTTAAGGCTAATATCGAAAAACTCCCCGCCTTCGTCTGCCCAGAATGCCTCAATGAAAAACCAGTTAATGTGGTAGTTGTATATGTCATAGATGTAGCTATCAATAAACACCACAACGGCTAAATTACCCGCAGCAGCTATCGTTAAAACTTGCAGAGGCCAGCTTGCGTAAGGAATCAGTGTTAACGGTAAAAACAGCAATAGCCCGACAAAGGCATATAGCCCCCATACCGCAGGCAACAAGCCTACTTGATAGGCACCATCTAACACCCCTACCGGGCTTGAAAAGTATTGAGTAAAACCAAGAGAAATGAATGTAATTAGCACCACATTCAGCAGCATCAACCAACTAACAGCACGAGTTGTTAACCAAGCCTGCTTGAATAAGCCCATTTTATATTCCAATTAACCAATAAAGGGCAGCATTCTAGCGCCCACGAAGTCATGGGTATAGTAGTGATTGCGCACCGGTTTGTTGCTTTTGTCATATAAATACTGCTCTGCCCCGTCAAAAACTGTATAATCCGCGCCTATTTTTACGCTCAACCTAATATTACGAGGGTTTCATGGATCTTTCTGCATTGACAGCTGTATCCCCTATTGATGGTCGCTATGGCAGTAAAACCACCGAACTACGTGGGATTTTCAGTGAATTTGGCCTAATCAAATACCGTGTACAAGTTGAAATCCGCTGGTTGCAGCGCCTTGCAGATCACGAAGCCATCACCGAAGTACCTGCATTCTCCAGTGAAGCTAATGCACTACTAAACGATATCGTTAGCAACTTCAGCGAAGCTGATGCGCAACGCATTAAAGACATCGAAAGCACCACCAACCACGATGTAAAAGCCGTTGAGTACTTCATCAAAGAAAAAATCGAAAGCAATGCAGAGCTTGCCGCTGTTACAGAATTCGTTCACTTTGCGTGCACCTCTGAAGATATCAACAACCTATCACACGGCCTAATGCTTAAAGCTGGCCGTGATGAAGTGGTACTGCCTTATCTTGAAAAAGTATCAAATGCCATCGCGGCTTTAGCCGTTGCTCATGCCGATTTGCCGATGTTATCTCGCACCCATGGCCAAACTGCTTCTCCTACCACACTAGGTAAAGAAATGGCCAACGTGGTTGCACGTATGCGTCGTCAAATTGAGCAACTTAAGAAAGTCGAAATTCTAGGTAAAATGAATGGCGCTGTAGGTAACTACAATGCACACCTATCTGCATACCCAGATGTAGACTGGGCTGAAAACGCTCAAGTATTCATCGAAGGTCTAGGTTTAACTTTCAACCCATACACCACTCAGATTGAGCCACACGACTACATTGCTGAGTTATTTGATGTTATTGCCCGCTTCAACACCATTTTGATCGATTTTGATCGCGATATCTGGGCGTACATTTCTAATGGCTATTTCAAGCAAAAAACCATTGCTGGCGAAGTAGGTTCATCCACTATGCCGCACAAAGTAAACCCTATTGATTTCGAAAACTCAGAAGGCAACCTAGGTATCGCCAATGCAGTTATGTCTCACCTGGCACAAAAGCTACCTATCAGCCGCTGGCAGCGTGACCTTACTGACTCTACTGTTCTGCGTAACATGGGTGTCGGCCTTGGCTACAGCTTAATCGCGTACCAAGCTTCACTTAAGGGCATTAGCAAGCTAGAAGTAAACGCAGCGCGTTTAGCGGAAGATCTAGATAACGCCTATGAAGTATTGGCGGAGCCAATTCAAACCGTTATGCGTCGCTTTGGTATTGAGCAGCCATATGAAAAACTAAAAGCCTTCACTCGTGGCAAAGCCATCACCAAGGACATGATGATTGAATTTGTGGACTCCCTGGAGCTTCCACAAGCGCAAAAAGATGCCCTGAAAGCTATGACCCCTGCCAGCTATACTGGTAACGCAGCGGAACAAGCCAAGGCTATCTAATAGCAAGCTTGGTTTATAAAATCCCGCTTCGGCGGGATTTTTTTTGCATTTAAACAGGATTTACCATGAACATACTTGGCAATATCAGCATTGAAACCTTTCTAAACGAATACTGGCAGAAAAAGCCTTTGCTCATTCGCAATGCCTTTCCTGATTTTCAGTGCCCAATTGAGCCTGATGATTTAGCGGGTCTTGCCTTAGAGGAAGACGCCGAATCCCGCTTAATCTTCGAAGACGGCAAAAACGGACCGTGGGAGTTACAGCACGGCCCATTCACCGAGCAAACTTTCGCTGAACTACCAGAAGAAAAATGGACCTTACTGGTGCAAGCGGTGGATCAATGGGTGCCTGAGCTGGCCGATTTATTGGATTACTTTAAATTCATCCCTAGCTGGCGCCTTGATGACATCATGGCCAGCTTTGCCCCTAAGGGTGGCAGTGTCGGCCCTCACTTTGATCAATATGACGTCTTTTTGCTTCAAGCCCATGGACAGCGTCATTGGCAAGTAGGTCCTAAGTACATGGAAACCGATGAGCTAGTAGAAGGCACCGACCTTAAGATTCTGAAAAACATGAGTGTGTCAGATGAATGGACCTTAAACCCGGGCGACATGCTGTATATCCCGCCTCAATTCGCCCACAATGGCGTTGCTGTAAATGACTGCATGACCCTTTCGATTGGCTTTAGAGCCCCTAGTGAGGCAGACGTAATCAGTCATCTTGCTGATCAAGTTTGCCTTGAGCTAACCGAAGATGCTCGCTACCAAGATTCAAATATTAAAGCCGCTAGCGGCAAGCCAGCTTTAATTGATCAGGCAGCTATTGAGCGCATTCAGAGCATTCTCACCAAGCACATCATGAATGAGAGTAATATAAAGAGCTGGTTTGCCCAGTACATGACCGAAAGCAAATATGAAAACCTGCACGAGCCCTTAGAAGACCCACTTGAGTGGGATGAGGTCGCACCCTTCTTCCAGCAAGCCGATACATTAATTCAAAATGAAACCACACGCTGGGCTTATTATGCGTCTAATGAACACATTCAATTAGTAATAAATGGCCAAGCTATCCATGCAGCGCAAGACAAAGATTGCGAAGAGCTAGCTACCTTGCTGGCCAACAATCGCAAGACTGATATTGCAGAATTAGACAAATACTTGCAAAACAGCCACTGCCAGCAATTACTGCTAGAATTAATTAACCTCAATTATCTTTATTTTGATGAGTAATGAGCCAAATTAAAGTCAGCAAAGCCAACTGGGATACAGATCGACGAGTTCTTCGCGACATTCGCAATCAGGTATTTATTATCGAGCAGAATGTCCCTGAAGAATTAGAGTGGGACGAGCTGGATGCATCCTGTGAGCATTTCATCGCTTACATAGACAATGAAGCCGTTGGTTGCGCCCGTCTCATTCACAACAAAAAGATTGGTCGCATGGCGGTATTGCGCCCCTATAGGGGGCTGGGCATTGGCTTACAAATTGTCGATCACATCAAGCGCTACGCATCACAAAAACGCTATAGCCGATTAGAGTTAAGCGCTCAATGCCATGCTTATGATTTTTACAATAAGTGTGGCTTTCAAGCGTTCTCTACCCCCTATAACGATGCGGACATCCCTCATATTGATATGGGGCATAATGTTTTTGCCAAAGAGCAAGAACCCGGCATGTTTTTGTTTGGCTCAGACTCAGAGATACATCACGGAAAAAGCCTTTTAGAGGCACAGGGTTATTTAGATATGATGCTCAGCCAAACTCGTCGCAGCATCATACTGTGCCTAAAAGATCTATCTCACCCTATATGTCATCACACAGGCTTGATCGATAAAATTAAGTCACTGGCTCGTCATAATCGACACTTCAAAGTTTATGTTTTGTTAAACAAATACATTCCGCAAAATAACGAACACGCACTGTTTCGCTTACAGGATCGATTACCCTCCTTCATTGAAATTCGCACATCTAACGAAGCCATTCCTTGTCAGTGGCTAATGGATAGCACAGCTTGGTTTGACTTTGATTTAAACGACAGCCGAGTTTGTTTTTCTGATAAAGCTAAAATTAAATTATTTATGGAACGCTTTAATAAATGGTGGCACAACGCACAACAAATCGTCGACTCTCGACGCTTATCTATTTAGCTTTATTACTGCTAAGCGGGTGCGAACAACAACAGTATACGCTTATTGAGTTGCATCACATTCCTGCTGCGGACATTGAAAGCATCTTGCAGCAACAACTAGGTGATGACATTAAATATGACATCACAGGACAATCCATTATTTTTTATAGCGACAGAGAGCCCATTAAAAACACCATTGCCTTATTGCAAGCATTGGATAAGGGGCAATCTCTATATGAAATTGAATTCGCATGGGCAAACAAACGTCGCTACTCAACCATTAAACTGCCAAAGCCCATTTACGTAAAACAAGACAGAGACAACCTAGTCCAGCTGTTCGATCATAAATGGCAAATCAAAGTTGAGCCCATCGACCAGCAACGCGTATTGTGCGAAATAGCATTAATAAATAAACGTCGACTCGAAAGCGTACAGCAATTTGTTTTAGAGGTTGGCACTCCAAAGCAAATTGAGCATGCTAAATTACCGCAAGGGCTTACGCTTAGCATTGAAAAGATTTAAAGGGATGGCCCACCTATTGTCTCGACACCATGACCACATTAACCCCATCAGCAGGGGGAGATTTAAAAAAAGGGGGGATTTGGCGGAGATAACAAAAAAGGCCATTCACTTCTGAACGGCCTTTTTATGAATACTTGGCTGAAACCCTTATGGGTACTAGCCTAGAAAATGGTGCCCGGAGCCAGACTCGAACTGGCACGCCCTTACGAGCGAGGGATTTTAAATCCCTTGTGTCTACCGATTTCACCACCCGGGCAAGACACTATCTAATTATGGAGGCGCGAGCCGGATTCGAACCGGCGTACACGGAGTTGCAGTCCGCTGCATAGCCTCTCTACCATCGCGCCAACAATTTTGATTTGAATAACTAAAATGCAACTCTTCAAAGCAAAATTAAACCAACCTTTTGGGATGGCAACACCCTATTACTAGGATGATTTGGAGCGGGAAACGAGACTCGAACTCGCGACCCCAACCTTGGCAAGGTTGTGCTCTACCAACTGAGCTATTCCCGC
>JBFEWA010000391.1:0-2861 GCA_041546605.1 Bermanella sp. | reverse complement strand
TTTCAAAATAGTAGAAACACGGTACGAACTCGCACCGCGAGTGATTACCCGTAAGCGCCACTCACAAACCCACTTTTCAATAAAACCGATCAAACAACCACCTATTATCTATTGAGCAGATAAGCAATATTACCAATATGATTGAAAACCGCGCCCTGCCTCGCTTGTACCGCTTATCGACATAGCCGATAATATGCCGCCATTTTTCCCTATGCTGACAATTAGTTAGATCGCTTCATCGTCGCTAGGAAAACCACTTTACACAGAATATGCACCCGAGGCCCTTATGGTTGATTACATCCTCATACTCATTTCCACCATCTTGGTAAACAACTTTGTGTTGGTGCAATTCTTAGGTTTATGCCCATTCATGGGGGTTTCTAACAAGCTGGAAACCGCCATCGGCATGTCCGCGGCCACCACCTTCGTATTAACCCTTGCCTCGCTAAGCTCTTACTTGGTGTACGAATACCTATTAGTGCCACTGGAAATCGAATATCTAAAAACCATCTCTTTCATCATGGTAATCGCTGTGGTGGTGGGTTTTACCGAAATGGCCATCCGCAAGACCAGCCCGCTTTTATACCGCGTACTGGGTATCTTCTTACCCTTGATCACCACCAACTGTGCAGTATTAGGTGTGGCGCTTTTGAATATCAAGCGTGAAAACGGCTTTATGGAATCCATCCTTTATGGTTTTGGTGCCGCCGTTGGTTTCTCTTTGGTGTTGGTTTTATTTTCTGCCATGCGCGAGCGCATCATTGTGGCGGATGTGCCAAAAGCATTTCAGGGCAGCGCCATCGCTATGATCACGGCGGGCTTAATGTCATTAGCCTTCATGGGCTTCACTGGCCTAGTGTCGATTTAAGGGGGCGTCATGACTGTTATTTTAATCGCCGTTACCGCACTGGTTGTTTTATCCCTGATCTTTGGGGCTGTACTGGGTTTCGCTGCCGTTCGCTTCAAAGTAGAAGGCAATCCTGTGGTGGAGCAAATTGATGCTCTTTTGCCTCAAACCCAATGTGGCCAATGCAGCTACCCAGGTTGTCGCCCATACGCGCAAGCCATTGCCGAGAACGATGAAAAGATCAATAAGTGCCCTCCTGGTGGCGAAAGCACCATAGCCGCCATTGCCGATTTATTAGGTGTAGAACCGGAACCATTAGACGCGGAACACGGTGCCGAAAAAGAATCTGCCATGGTGGCCGTAATCCGCGAAGATGAATGCATCGGTTGTACTAAATGCATTCAAGCCTGCCCTGTGGATGCCATCCTAGGTGCAGCCAAACAAATGCACACCGTCATTGCCGATGAATGCACAGGCTGTGACTTATGTTTAGATCCTTGCCCTGTAGACTGCATCGACATGGTTCCAGTGGAAACAGGCCTGCAAAACTGGCACTGGCAGAAACCTGCCAATCTCATTGCCACGGATAAAGGACAGGCGGCGTAATATGAACTTGATTACCTTGCACGAATTCAAAGGTGGCATTCACCCACCGGAAAACAAAGAACAAAGCACAAGCCTGCCTATTTCGGCCATGAAACTGCCGGAAAAACTGGTTTTACCGATTGCACAACATATTGGTGCGCAATCTAAGCCCGTGGTAAATGTGGGCGATAGCGTCCTAAAAGGCCAGATCATCGCCGAAGCTCAGGGGTTTGTAAGTGCCAATCTTCACGCCCCAAGTTCTGGCACCATCACCGCCATTGAAGATCGCGTCATCGCCCACCCATCGGGTATGAGTGATATTTGTATCGAAATTACCTTAGATGGCAAAGATACCTGGACTGATATTCATGGCATTGAGAATTATCTTGAAGCAGATGCATCTGATCTGATTGCCAAAATCCAAGCATCTGGCATTGCAGGTTTGGGGGGCGCAGGCTTCCCTACCCATGTGAAAGCCTCGGTGGATGAAAGCAAGATCGAAACCTTGATCATCAACGCGGCCGAGTGCGAGCCTTACATTACCGCAGATGACATGCTCATGCGCGAACATGCCAATGGCATCATTAAGGGTATCGAGATTCTTGAGCGCATCGTTAAGCCTAACCACTGCTTAATCGGCGTCGAAGACAACAAGCCGCAAGCCATTGCCGCTATGAATGAAGCCCTGAAAAACTTCACCGATAACACATTTAACATTCAAGTGGTTGCCATACCCACTAAATACCCAAGTGGTGGTGAAAAGCAGCTTATTGAGATTCTAACCGGCAAAGAAGTCCCAGCCGGTGGTTTACCATCCGACATTGGTATTCTGTGTCAAAACGTCGGTACCTGTTTTGCCATTTACAAAGCCATTAGCAGGGGCGAGCCGCTTATTAGCCGTGTTACCACGGTAACCGGTGAAGCATGTGAACAGCCGCAAAACTTTGAAGTATTACTAGGCACCCCGGTTAAGGATTTACTATCTGCAACCAACACTCAGCTTGATCACGTTAACCGCTTAATCATGGGCGGCCCTATGATGGGCTTCACCCTTGAAGACACCAGCACTCCGGTAGTGAAATCCACCAACTGCATCATCGCTTCCAGCAAGCAAGAGCTACCTGACCCAGCCATGGAGCAAGCCTGTATCCGTTGTGGCATGTGTACCGAAGCGTGTCCTGCACAATTGTTACCACAACAATTATATTGGTTCTCAAAAAGCAGCAACCTAGAACAAGCCACCGCCCACAACATTGCAGACTGCATTGAGTGCGGTGCCTGCGCTTACGTGTGCCCAAGTAATATTCCACTGGTGCAATACTACCGACACACCAAAGGCGAAATTAAACAAGCCAACGCCGACAAACTAAAAAGCGATCGCGCAAAAGAACGCTTCGAAGCCCGTCTTGCACGCCAAGAACGCGAAGCC
>JBFEWA010000399.1:0-2768 GCA_041546605.1 Bermanella sp. | reverse complement strand
TTTGATCCTTACTGAATCAGTAGAAAGTTCAGTACTGCCAACCGAATATAAAGAGATGATGAAGAGCATCACCCCATTACGAAGATTAGCTGTTGATGAGGATGTTGCTGGCGCTGCTGTATTCTTCGGACAATCACGTTCCTCGCGATATCGCAAAAGCACAACAATATTTAGACTTATTTTCTAATATGGAGCCGACGCTATATGATCAGGCGTTAAATTATTATGCGCCTTTCGTTCAGTGCGTGGTTTGGCTTAAAGATGAAGATGTAAGCAATGACCAAAAAGCTTCTGATCTATTAAAACAGCAAAACTTTCAGTCATTCTCTCCTGTGTTGTCTCAGTTGGCCGATGATTTCACCTTAGGCAGAGATGCAAAAAATAATCGTCTTGCAAAATTGTTGTATCTCGAAATTCATTGGGCGTCCTCTCAGTACCATGCGGGAGCCAATGTGTGTGGCAGGGCGTGTGAAGAGCCTTTATTGCAAAATCTATATTGAATATAAGGTGAAACCCATTGTTATTACTCGCCTAAATCTATCTGTTAGTTCAAATATGAAATTTTTATGACATCCACGACATAGTCGTTCTGCTGCATTAGCATTGGCTACAATTTTCTAATGGTAATGAAGAATGACTGTGAACGTGGAACCGCCCGCCCCTGTGTCGCAACCACTTCCCTTAGTGCTTGATGAACAAATGCCCGATGCCCAAGTGATGTTCAATGAAGCCGATGTCACTTTGACTAATGCGGCGCAGTTTCATGAGTTTATTCAATGTCATAAGGGGCAGCTTAAAACCTATGTGCCTGAATATCTTGAGCTGGATAAATTGATTTTCCAAAATCAAGATGTGATTCAAGTGGACGTATTGGCCCATGTGCCGGTGAATAACATTACTCTGCCGATTCCTCAGCTGGTGATCGGCAACCCTGACACCAGTAAAACCACCTTAATTATCACCGCGGCCATTCATGGTGTAGAACGTATTGGCACGCAGGCGTTATTGGCTTGGTTGCAATCCTTGGTGCAGCGTTATCGCTGGGACGGTTTGTGGCGTAGCCAATTTGAAAGCGAAGTGGCCATTGTGATTTTGCCCATGGTGAATCCTGTAGGCATGTATTTGAATACCCGCGCCAATGGCAATGGCGTGGATATTAATCGACACGCCCCCATCGAAGCGGAAGACCCTGTGCCATTTTTGTTAGGCGGTCAGCGCATCAGTAAGCGTTTGCCTTGGTATCGCGGCAAAAAAGGTGCATCGGTGCAAATGGAATTTCAAGTTTTGCAGCAGGTTATTGAGCGCTTTACGCAAACCAATAAACCTGTGCTGGCGTTGGATATTCACAGTGGTTTTGGTTTTCGTGATCAATTGTGGATTCCTTATGCCTTTCGCCGCCAGCCTATTAGTGATGTGCCTTTGTATATGGCGCTGAAAATTTTATGGGAGCGCAATTACCCTCACCATAATTACAAATTTGAGCCGCAATCCACGGCGTATTTAAGTCATGGCGATGTGTGGGATTATTTTCATCGTCAATGTCAGCAACAAGGCAAAATGTTATTGCCGCTGACATTGGAGATGGGCTCATGGAATTGGGTGAAAAAACGGCCCATTCAAATTTTAAGCTTCAGTGGTTTGTTCCATCCCACTGTGCCTCATCGTCACGCCCGCGTACTAAGGCAACATCTTGGGCTCATGGACTTTTTATTAGCGGCCACCCGTAATTTTGAGCAATGGAAACCTCAGGGGGATCAGTGGTACGCCATGGAGCAAGTGGCCTTATCCATGTGGTATCAAGATTAAGCTGCGTGTTTGTCTTTTTTGCTGGGGTTTTCGTTATCGGTTGATGATGAGTACATGGAAGAGTGGCGCTGATGTTTGAGCTTATACACGCGTCGCGCTTGCGCTTGAAAATAGGTGTCGATCATATCCATTAATAAACCACTGGCCAGCAGTACTAATTCCGATGGGTAATCAAAGCTGAAATCCAGCACCCATAGATAAATGAGATAGGCCAATACGCGATGGCTCCGTTCTAAATACCAAACACTATCACGTAAACGGTTGCTGCTAACTCGCCCGCTTAATCGCCACACTTGTTCTGCCCAACGCCATACGTCACTGCTCACCCAAAGTAGCGCACCCAGTGCCATAGCATCGGTAAAGGGCACAAAGGTGAGGTGCCACACTAAAAACAGAACCAAGCTCATGCCGTGATGTACCGAATAGAAAACTCGATAGCTGGATTTTAATTGGCGGAAATCTCGCGCGATGATGGCGAGATCATACAGATACAAGCCTAATAATATTTGCATCCAGTAATGGCGAAACGTTTCACTGTCTAAGGTGTATAAGGGCAGATAACACAGTACAGATACAATACTTAATAAGTAATGACTGCGCTCAGCGCGGTGCGGACCTTTTAGTTGAGACATGATGAGGGCGTCTAACATTAGACAGACGCCGCAGATGGCAAAAATTTGCTGCCAGTAGGTGAAGTTAATTGCTTGATCTAGGCTGCTGAGTGAAACGTCCATGTTTTTTCCACTTCGATCTTTTGTGGAATGATACTCTGTTGCGCACAAAAAAGGAGTCGTAAGACTCCTTTTTATGCTTCATGGCGGATTTTATCTTTGCGCGGCATTCCTCGCGGCTTTCAGCCAAGCATCAAACTCGCTGCGATTTTTATTAATCCAATTATCTGCATGGCGGTTTATGTCAGCTACTGTGTTTTCGCCGTCGGCAATCAATTTGTTTTCGGCGGA
>JBFEWA010000365.1:0-3175 GCA_041546605.1 Bermanella sp. | reverse complement strand
TCTCGGATGCGTAAGAACATGGGGACAGCATAGCCTGGCAGTTTGCTCTTAACGTGTTCACTGAAACGATTGAGATCAAACTGATTTAGCTCAGTGTTTAATGTAATGGCGGCCATGCCCGCACGACCATCGCTATTTGGGATTTGCACCCCATAGACAACACTGTGATCAATTTGTGGAAATTGGTTGGTGACTTCTTCCACTTCTGTGGTGGCCACATTTTCACCTTTCCAGCGGAAGGTATCGCCCAAGCGATCAACAAAAGCTACATGTTTATAACCTTGTTTTTGTACTAAGTCACCACTGTTAAAGTACATGTCATCGGCTTTAAAGACATGGCGTAAAATCTTAGACTGGTTGGCTTGTTGGTTGGTGTAGCCTTCATAGGGGCTGCGTTCGGTCACCTCGGCAATTAATAAACCGGTTTCACCTTTTTCTACGGGAATCAAAAAACCTTCTTCATCTTTTACCGGCTGGTCTTTTTCAATGTCGTATTTTACAACCTCAAAGCTCATGGGGCAGTAGCCTGCCGTCATGTCTAAGTTGAGACTATTAACAAACGCGATATTGCATTCACTGGCACCATACAGCTCCATGATTTGCGGCACACCAAAGCGTTGTTTGAATTTCATCCAGATGTCTGGACGTAGCCCGTTTCCACCCATAACACGTACTTGGTGGTCTCGATCATTTGGCTGTTCTGGCTGATTGAGCAAATAACGACATAATTCGCCGATGTAGCAAAATGCAGTCACCTTGTAGCGTCTGCAATCATCCCAAAAACGCGATGCGCTGAATTTACGGGCTAATACCATGGTGGCGCCCGCGCCCACGATAGAGCCCCAAGAGACGGTTAGGGCGTTGTTGTGATACAGAGGCAGGCATACATAAAAAACATCGTTATGGCGGATTCTAAAAGCGGACAACCCAAATGCTCCCATGGCTTTGATCCAACGGAAGTGAGTCAATATAGATGCTTTAGGTAAGCCTGTGGTGCCGGACGTGAAAATATAATAGGCCGTTTGCTTCATTTGAATTTGCGATGCGCTTTCTGGGTTATGACTGGGTTGATCAGCCAGTGCGGCATCTAGATTGGTAAACCCTTCCGGAGCCGCCGTACTGGAGTTGTCAGCCATGTAAAATTGCTGAAATTCATCGTTTTTTGTGACCTTGTGGGCGACAGTACGGTAAGCATCTATACATTCTTCGCCTACAATGACCATTTTCGGGATCACTGTTGTCAGGCTGTGTAGAAGAACTTCGTCACGTTGAGTGGTGTTGATCATGCTAACGATGGCCCCAAGTTTAGTGATGGCCAATACGCATGCTAGGGTTTCAGGACGGTTTTCCATCATCAGGGCCACCACATCGCCACTCTTCACCCCTTGAGTGCTTAAATAGTGGCAGATCTGGTTGCTCCAACGATTAAACTGATCGTAGCTGTATTGCGTATCCTCATAACATAAGAAGCATTGATCTGGATGTTGAGCGGTACGGATTTCAAACATGCGACCAATAGACTGATATTTATCGGCTTTGGCGCTGGCGAGGTGATAAATCCCTTTAAGAATACGGCCGATATCTGGCAATATGCGCAAAGTAGAAGTCAGCACATTTAAGCCGGTGACAGGTTTAGGTTGCATAATTGGGGTGCCTCGTAAGCATTTTTATTATTTTTTTGCTTTTGATGGCTGGCAGCATTGCCCGTACTATACGTACCCTAGAATCCATTAATAAACGACCAAATGTGCCAATCTGATAAAAGATGTAAGGAATAGTGATGTTACTGATCGTTTCTCCAGCAAAAACCCTAGATTATGAAACCCCTTTGCCAACGGATGATTTCACACAACCTGAATTGCTGGGTGAGGCGCAGTTATTAATTGATGAGTTAGTGGCCCTGACGCCAAAAGATGTGGGTAGTTTAATGAAGCTCAGCGATAAGCTGGCTGTGTTAAATGTCAACCGATTCCAACATTGGTCCCAACCATTTACACAGGATAATGCACGTCCTGCTATGTTTGCATTTAAAGGGGATGTATATACAGGACTAGATGCGTATTCATTTAAGAAAGCGGATATTACCTTTGCACAAAAACATTTCCGCATGCTTTCTGGTTTGTATGGATTGTTGAAGCCTTTAGATTTAATGCAGCCTTATCGTTTGGAAATGGGCACCAAGTTTGAGAATCAAAGGGGAAAAAACCTGTATGATTTTTGGGGTGAGATCATCACCCAAAAAATTAATGAAGAACCAGCTGCAAAAGATGTGATATTGAATTTGGCCTCTAATGAATACTTTAAAGCGGTTAAGCAAAAGCAGCTTAAGGGCAAGGTGATTACCCCTGTATTCAAAGATGAAAAAAATGGTCAATTTAAAGTCATTAGTTTTTTTGCGAAAAAGGCCAGAGGCATGATGGCGGCCTATGTCATTAAGAATAAAATTAAAAATGTAGACGATATTAAAGCATTTGACGTGGCAGGATACTGGTATTCCCCAGAGCAGTCCTCTGCCACAGAATGGGTGTTTCTACGTAAAGAGCAAGCTGCATAAAGCAAGCTAAACTGAGAATGATTAGTAAAGGAGTTAGGAATATGAAATTCGGGTTGGTATTAGGTTTGACCGCACTATTGGTTGGCTGTGCAGTAGGGCCACAGACATTGAAGGTTGAACCTGTTTTAAACTTTGAGCAGTTAAACGGAGTGACGGTTCCTATTGAACTAGTGGTGTCTGATAAACGTGAAAACACCGAGTTGTTAGGCTATCGCAATGCCAAAAACCAAGGCCCAATTGGTTTTGAAGAATCCTTGGCTAAGTCCATTGGTCAAAGCTTGCAAAACGCCATGTTGGCTCAGAACATTGATATGGAAAAACGACCAGAGCCCTTATCTAAGCTAGAAGTGGATATTGTGAAATTGCGTTATTTTTCTCCGGATGAAAGCTGGGTGAGCCGCATTGAGCTGGAAGGTGAGATATTGGTGAAAATCAGCCGTGGCAAAACCAGCTTAAGTAAACGCTTTGCCGCGAATCGTACACAAGATGTGGCAACGGCTCCGACGCAAGAGTTTAATCAAAATTATTTAAATTTGATGCTGTCAGAATTGTTCAATAAAGCATTAAACGATAAAGAAATTGTTAACTTTCTTAAGTAAGGAAATACATGCAAATTCACCC
>JBFEWA010000444.1:0-2258 GCA_041546605.1 Bermanella sp. | reverse complement strand
TCAAGATGTTGAAACCACATTCCGCCAAGCGCAAACAGCCCTATTAAGTAGCATTAAGCAAAATACAAAATGGCTCATGTATTCAGACGAGCAAGATGCCATTATTAGCCAGCGGATTTCCTTGGTTCATGATTTACAGCTAGCCATCAATCAAAATGATCTTGCCATTTATATTCAACCCCAAATCAATTTGAACAGCGCCCAGATTGTAGGCGGTGAGATCTTGGTACGCTGGAACCACACAAAAAAAGGCAGCATTCCCCCTTCACGCTTTATTTCACTTGCTGAACAAAGCGGATTAATTTTTCAAATCACCCAATTGGTTTTCATTAAGTGTTGTCGCTGGTTGCAACAACTCAAAAACAAGCATGTGCTGCATGAGCCTTTTACCATCTCCATTAATCTTTCTGCCTTAGATATGACAGAACCTAAGCTTATTCCCTTCATTGAATCCAGCCTGCAGCAATTTGATCTGGAACCAAAATGGTTTGTACTAGAAGTGACCGAATCCGCCGCCATGGACGACCTTGAAAGCTTTCTGAGCACCATAGCCACCTTACGAGGCATGGGTTTTAAGATTTCCATCGATGATTTCGGCACCGGTTACAGCTCTATGCAGTACCTGCAAGATATTCAACCGGATGAAATCAAAATCGACATGACCTTTGTCAGAGACATTCATCTTAATCCCGGCAAGCAGCATATCGTGAAAGCCATTGTTGAATTAGCCCATGCCACTAATGCCCAAGTCATTGCAGAGGGCATTGAAAGCGATGCCGAACTCAATTTTATACACCACCTAAAATGCGATTATGCTCAAGGGTATTACTGGTGCCCAGCCATCCCCACAAAAGCCTTTGAATCTCAATACCTGCTTGAAGACTCAAATACACTCAGCCATAAATAAATCTCCCTCACACTAGGGGCTTAAATGGGTCTTGATAGGGCCATTCTCTCCAATCATCTGCCCAACCCCTTATTTCTCCCGCTGCCTGGTATCAGATCAAAATGTACTAAAGCCGCCAATTTTTATGTTTTACTGACGGATTGTTTGACAATCCATCTAAATTGCAACTATCCTCAACTGCGTACCAAAACAATTAGGCGCCAGAACCTAAACCAATATTCAAAAGGAGAACCCCATGTTGCTGGATAAACTCAAGCCTGAAACGGCCCTAACCCTTAAAAAGTACGGCTACTTTATCTATCTCATTCCTTTATTTTTACCCGCCCTTAGCTATTACTGGGCACATGAAACCGGCTATCACACCTTTTTTGCCTTTTTCCCATTAATGGTGGTGTATGTGATCGTGCCGATTTTCGATTTGATTCTAGGCAAAGACCCTGTAAACCCAGAAGAAGACCAGGTGCCCGGTATGAACCAGGAGAGTTTCTATCGCTGGTTAACCCTTTCCTGCCTGCCTTTATATTTCATCTGTATTTTCAGCACAGGCTATCTACTACTGAACTGGCCTGAATTATCGTTAATCGGACAGTTCGGCTATGTGTTATCACTAGGTGTAGTGGGCGGCATTATTGCTATCAATGTGGGTCACGAACTTATCCACAAAAATACCAAACTAGAGCAAATCAGCGGTGGCTTATTACTATCTTTAGTGAGTTACGCTGGGTTCAAAATTGAGCACGTTTACGGCCACCATGTGCATGTCTCCACCCCAGAAGACGCCAGTTCATCGCGCTTTAATCAGTCCCTGTATGAATTCTTACCCCATGCCTATGTGCACAATTTCCTAAACGCATGGAAATTACAAAAAGCACGTTTAGCCAAAAAAGGCAAAACACTGCTAAGCAAAGACAATGAGTTAATCTGGTATTACCTACACACCCTTTTTGCAGGAGTATTGTTGGGCGTATTTTTTGAGGTGCTAGCCGGTCAATTTTGGCTAGGGGTTGGTGTGTTTTTCTTCCAAGCCTTTATCGCGTTCACCTTGTTAGAAATCATTAACTACATCGAACACTATGGCTTACACCGCCGCAAAATGAGCAATGGCAAATACGAGCGAGTCACCCCTGAACACAGCTGGAACAGCAACTACTTCTTAACCAACATGTTCTTGTTCCAATTACAGCGCCATAGTGACCACCACGCCTATGCGGCCCGTCGCTATCAAGTATTGCGTCATTATGACGAAAGCCCGCAATTACCATTTGGCTACGCCACCATGTTTGTGATCGCATTATTTCCACCTCTTTGGAAAGCCATCATGAACCCAAGAGTCGAAGCCTATTACCAAGAC
>JBFEWA010000108.1:0-8734 GCA_041546605.1 Bermanella sp. | reverse complement strand
TTTGAATATGGTTATTCTACTACCACGCCTAATATGCTGGTGATTTGGGAAGCCCAATTTGGTGACTTTGCCAATGGTGCGCAAGTGGTAATGGATCAATTTATTTCCAGTGGTGAGCATAAGTGGAGCCGCTTATGTGGCTTGACTATGTTATTACCACACGGTTATGAAGGTCAGGGGCCAGAGCATAGCTCAGCGCGTCTTGAGCGTTATTTACAGTTGTGTGCTGAACACAATATGCAAGTGTGTGTGCCTTCGACGCCAGCTCAAATTTTCCATTTATTGCGTCGTCAGGCCATTCGCCCGCTGCGTAAGCCTTTGGTGGTGATGTCACCTAAGAGTTTGTTACGTCACAAAGAGGCAATTAGTACATTGGAAGAGCTAGCCCAAGGCAGTTTCCAAACCGTTATTCCAGAAGTTGAAGATGTGAATCCAAAAGATATCACTCGTGTCGTCTTGTGTAGTGGCAAGGTTTATTACGATCTGATCGATCGTCGCCGTACAGAAGAAATGAAGCATGTTGCTATTGTTCGCATTGAGCAGTTGTATCCCTTCCCAGAAGAAGAGTTGTTTGCTGCGATTTCTCCATATAAAAATCTAAAAGAAGCCATTTGGTGTCAAGAAGAGCCAATGAATCAGGGGGCTTGGTATAGCTCTCAGCATCACATGCGTCGTGTGGTGAATAAGCATGATTCAAAACTGTATTTAGATTATGCCGGTCGAGAAGCATCTGCTTCTCCAGCCGCAGGTTATATGGCGTTGCACTTGGAGCAACAAGAACAATTGATCAAAGATGCATTGGGCCTATAGGTTCAGCAAAGCGAATTAGGAATAGTGAATATGAGTATCGAAGTTAAAGCCCCAGTTTTTCCAGAATCCGTTGCCGACGGCACCATTGCAACATGGCACAAGCAACCGGGTGAAGCGGTTAAACGTGATGAACTATTGGTGGATATTGAAACCGATAAAGTGGTTTTAGAAGTGGTTGCGCAATCTGATGGTGTAATTAAAGAGATCATCAAAGCGGAAGGCGACACAGTACTAAGTGCTGAAGTGGTTGCTATTTTTGAAGCCGGTGCTGCCGGTACTGAAGCGGCTCCAGCTGCCGCCGAGCCAGCAGCCAGTGCGGAAGCCGCTGACGCGGATGATTTAAAAGTGAATCCAGCGGCGCGTAAGTTAGCCGAAGAAAAAGGTGTGTCTTTGTCTGAGGTGAAAGCCACTGGTAAAGATGGTCGCATCACAAAAGAAGATGTGCTGAATCATATGAAACAGCCTGAGCCGGCTCCGCAAGCAGCAGCTCCTGTTGCAGCACCAGCGCCTGCCGCTAAATCCAGTGCACCGGCAGTACCGAGTTTTGTGCAAGGTGAGCGTGCAGAGAAGCGCGTACCAATGACCCGTTTATGTGCCACCATTGCTAAGCGTTTGGTATCAGCTCAGCAAAATGCAGCTATGCTAACCACTTACAATGAAGTGGATATGAAAGCGGTGATGGAGCTTCGTAAACAGTACAAAGATATGTTTGAGAAGAAACACAACGGTACCCGTTTAGGCTTTATGTCTTTCTTTGTGAAAGCCGCTACCGAAGCTCTAAAACGTTTCCCATCCGTAAACGCGTCGATTGATGGCAATGATATTGTGTATCACGGCTATCAAGACATTGGTGTGGCCGTTTCAACCGAGAAAGGCTTGGTCGTACCAGTATTGCGTGATGTGGATGCCATGGGTCTAGCCGATATTGAATCTGGTATCCTGGACTATGCCCTTAAAGCCCGTGATGGCAAACTTGGCATTGAAGAGATGCAAGGCGGCACCTTTACCATTACCAACGGTGGAACCTTCGGTTCTTTGATGTCTACCCCGATTTTGAATCCACCACAAACGGCTATTTTGGGTATGCATAAAATCCAAGATCGCCCTATGGCCATTAATGGCCAAGTTGAGATTCGCCCCATGATGTACCTAGCGTTGTCCTATGATCACCGCATGATTGACGGTAAAGAAGCCGTACAATTCTTGGTGACCATTAAAGAATTGCTAGAAGATCCAGCCCGTATTCTGTTGGATATTTAATTTAAAAATAAATTTGCCCAGTGACAAACTGGGCTAGTGTTAATTATCTGTACGTTCGTTTTTGAGCGTAAAAGGAAGAATCATGGAAAAGTTTGATGTCATTGTAATTGGTGGTGGACCTGGCGGTTATGTGGCTGCTATCCGTGCTGCGCAATTAGGTTTGAAAACCGCATGTATCGACAAGTGGTTGAATGAAGATGGCAAAGGCGTATTTGGCGGTACCTGCTTAAACGTAGGTTGTATCCCTTCAAAAGCCTTGTTAGATAGCTCTTACAAGTACGAAGAAGCCAAACATAACTATGAGATTCACGGCATTAGCATTAAAGACATTAAGATGGATGTCTCAGCTATGCTGGATCGTAAAAAAACAATTGTTAAAAACCTGACTCAAGGTGTAGCTGGTTTATTTAAAGCCAATGGTGTAACCCCTCTGGAAGGTTTTGGTAAGTTGTTAGCGGGTAAAAAAGTGGAATTCACTAACCACGCTGGCAAAACCGAAGTTATAGAAGCGGAAAACGTGATCATTGCAACCGGTTCTGTGCCCGTTGAGATTCCACCAGCCCCTTTAACTGAAGATGTGATTGTGGATTCCACAGGTGCGCTTGAATTCACAGAAGCGCCTAAACGTTTAGGTGTGATTGGTGCAGGTGTAATTGGTCTTGAACTGGGTAGCGTGTGGAATCGTTTAGGCTCTGAAGTAACCGTTTTAGAAGCACAAGATAAATTCTTACACCTTGTGGATCAGCAAGCAGCCAAAGAAGCGGCGAAACAATTTAAAAACCAAGGCATGAATATCATGCTAGGTGCGCGCTTAACCGGTACCGAAATTAAAGGTAAAGGCAAAAAGCAAGAAGTGGTGGTTTCTTATACCGATAGCGAAGGCGATAAAACCATTACCTTTGATAAGTTGATTGTGGCTGTGGGTCGTCGTCCATACACTGAAAACTTACTAGCTGGTGACAGTGGCGTGAATTTAGATGAGCGCGGTTTTATCTTTGTAAATAGCCGTTGTGCAACCGATGCCCCGGGTATTTATGCCATTGGCGACGTAGTACGTGGACCAATGCTAGCGCATAAGGCATCTGAAGAGGGTGTGATGGTTGCGGAGCGTATTGCGGGCCATAAAGCACAAATGAATTATGACTGTATTCCTTCTGTTATTTATACCCATCCAGAAATCGCTTGGGTTGGTAAGAGTGAAGATGAGCTAAAAGCAGAAGGTGCTAAATACAATGTTGGTACCTTCCCATTTGCGGCTGTTGGTCGTGCCATGGCTGCAAACGATACGGCAGGTTTTGTTAAAATTATTGCTGATGCTGAAACTGACACCATTCTTGGTGCCAGCGTTATCGGCCCAAGTGCCGGTGATTTGGTTCAGCAAGTGGTGATCGCCATGGAATTTGGCTCCAGTGCGGAAGACTTAGGTATGATGGTGTTCTCGCACCCAACCTTATCTGAAGCGGTTCATGAGGCTGCTCTAGGGGTTAATAATCACGCAATTCATAAGGCTAATCGCAAGCGTAGATAGTCTGAAAAATAAACTGGTTAGGGTAAAACCTAGCCAGTTTTGCGTTATGTTCCCATGGTTTTCACCTCGATAGTGTCTTTTATTCTAGGTTTTTGTTATAACAAAAACCTATAAGGCGCACTGATTCGTTTTGGTGCGTGTCTTTAACTAAGGAAAGCACGACGAGGTCATCATGAATTTACATGAATACCAGGCTAAGCAGCTTTTTGCCGCTTATGGTTTACCTGTTTCTCAAGGGGTAGTTGCCAGCACGCCTGATGAAGCTGTGAAAGCAGCGGATAATGTTCCCGGAAGTGCGTGGGTAGTCAAAGCGCAAGTACATGCTGGTGGTCGCGGTAAGGCCGGCGGCGTGAAAGTGGTATCTGACAAAGCGGACATCAAAGCATTTGCCGAGCAATGGCTGGGTAAAAACCTCGTTACCTATCAAACCGACGCAGGCGGTCAACCTGTTAACCAAATCCTAATTGAAGAATGTACGGACATTGACCAAGAGTTGTATCTTGGCGCAGTGGTTGATCGTGCGTCTCAGCGCGTTGTTTTCATGGCCTCCACCGAAGGTGGTGTGGAGATTGAAAAAGTAGCCCATGAAACCCCAGAAAAAATATTAAAAGCAGAAATCGATCCGCTTGCTGGTGCGCAACCATATCAAGCTCGTGAGTTAGCATTCCAACTTGGCTTGAAAGATCATCAAATCAAACAATTCACGCAAATCTTTTTGGGTCTTTCTAAATTGTTTTTTGAAAAAGACTTAGCCCTATTAGAAATTAATCCGCTGGTGATTACCAAAGCAGGGGATCTGCATTGCTTAGATGCCAAAATCAATATTGATGGTAATGCCTTGTATGCCCATAAAGATTTACAAGCCATGCATGACCCGTCGCAAGATGATGCCCGTGAAGCTGAAGCCGCTAAGTGGGAACTCAATTATGTAGCATTAGATGGCAACATTGGCTGCATGGTTAATGGTGCCGGTTTAGCCATGGGCACCATGGATATTATCAAGTTACACGGTGGTGATCCTGCTAACTTTTTAGATGTGGGGGGCGGTGCAACCAAAGAGCGTGTGGCCGAGGCATTTAAAATAATTCTTTCAGATAGCAATGTAAAAGCAGTGTTGGTGAACATTTTCGGTGGCATCGTGCGTTGTGACATGATCGCAGAAGGCATCATTGGTGCCGTGAAAGAAGTGGGCGTAAAAGTCCCAGTGGTTGTGCGCCTTGAAGGTAACAATGCCGAACTTGGCTCGAAAAAACTGGCAGAGAGTGGCTTAGATATCATTGCCGCTACCAGTTTAACGGACGCCGCACAGCAAGTGGTAAAAGCAGCAGGAGGCCAATAACATGAGCATTTTAATTGATAAAAATACTAAAGTTATTTGCCAAGGTTTTACCGGTTCGCAAGGTACGTTTCATTCAGAGCAAGCCATTGAGTACGGTACAAAAATGGTAGGCGGTGTGACACCGGGCAAGGGTGGGACGACTCACCTAGGGTTGCCTGTATTCAATACCGTGAAAGAAGCCGTTGAACAAACCAGTGCGGAAGCCTCTGTGATTTATGTGCCAGCACCTTTTTGTAAAGACTCTATCTTAGAAGCGGCCAATGGCGGTATTAAACTGATTGTTTGTATCACAGAGGGTATACCCACACTGGATATGATGGTGTGTAAGATGTGTTGTGACGAGCTTGGGGTGACGTTAATTGGTCCTAACTGCCCAGGTGTCATCACTCCAGGGGAATGTAAAATCGGCATCATGCCTGGACATATTCACCTGCCCGGAAAAGTGGGGATTGTTTCACGCTCGGGTACCTTGACCTATGAAGCGGTTAAGCAAACTACTGATTTCGGTTTTGGTCAGTCTACCTGCGTGGGTATTGGTGGCGATCCGATTCCGGGTTCCAGTTTTATCGATATCTTGAAGCGTTTCCAAGATGATCCTAAAACCGAGGCCATTGTGATGATTGGTGAAATTGGCGGAACCGCTGAAGAAGAGGCGGCTGATTTCATTAAGCATAATGTGACTAAACCAGTGGTGTCTTATATTGCTGGTGTAACGGCGCCTGCTGGTAAGCGTATGGGCCATGCCGGTGCCATCATTGCCGGTGGTAAGGGTACGGCTGCAGAGAAGTTTGCGGCATTAGAGGCGGCTGGGGTGAAAACCGTAAGAAGCCTTGCGGAGATCGGCCAAGCGCTCAAAGACAAAGCCGGATGGTGATTTAGATCAAGAAGCCCTCTTAAAGAGGGCTTTTTTTTGCCTGTTAGAAAGTCATCATGATGTGTGTCATGCGAATTCTGGGGGAATTCAGGTAACTTACTTCACGTTTATATGTAATAGATGCGGGACAGGAAATGATGATAAAGCGACATGGATTATCCATAGGCATTGACCGAGTTGGCGAAGAGTTCTTCATATCGCTAAAGGCGGTGGGGACATTGACCCATGGAGATTATGAATTAATCACACCCATGATTGACGCTGCGCTAGCAGAAGTGGCTCATCCAAAAGTGAATGTTTTGTTGGATGCCATTGAGCTGGATGGTTGGGAGCTTAGAGCCGCTTGGGATGATTTCAAGCTGGGTCTAAAACACGGTAATGACTTTGATAAGATTGCCATTTGCGGTAACAAGCGTTGGTTGCAGGTGGCGGCAAAAATGGGCAATTGGTTTACATCTGGCGATGTGAAATATTTTGATGACATCAATGATGCATTGGAATGGTTGGCATAAGCGTCAATCCTCAGGCCTTAACCACAAGCACTGAGGATTGAGCGTGTCAGAAGCGTTACAGGTCTCGCATGATGAGAGTGTATTCGCTGTCTTGGTATCCATTGGGCTTAGGGATTAATACTTTTATACCAGCCCCTTGAGCGACGGCTTTTGGTTGTTGCTTGGTGTCTTTCATTCCCTGTAGGGTGAAGCGGATATTCCCTTGGGGTGACATAAGCTCCAGTTGATCACCCTCGCTGAATTTGTTTTTCACATCAATGGTCAGGTAGTCAGGGTGGATGTTTTGAATCACTTCACCTACAAACTGTTGTTTGGTGCTCTCAGAGGTGCCTCTTTCATAGTTTTGATATTCATCGTGCACATGGCGACGATAAAAGCCCTCGGTATAGCCGCGATTAGAAAGCGCCTCTAATGTGTCCATCAAGCCTTTATCGAATTGTTTACCACCAAGAGCATCATCAATGGCTTGACGATAGGCTTGAGCGGTGCGCGCTGCGTAATAATGGCTTTTGGTTCGACCTTCTATCTTTAACGAGTGCACTCCCATATCCACCAAGCGCTGCACATGTTGGATGGCGCGTAGATCTTTTGAGTTCATGATGTAGGTGCCGTGTTCATCTTCAAACGCTGGCATAAGCTCGCCAGGGCGGCCTGGCTCTTCTAATACATACACTTGATCTGTGGTTTGACCTTCGCCCAAGGTGGGTTCGGGCTGCCATATGTTCGCTGTGGTCTGTTTGGCAATGATGTCACCACTGAGGGTTTCTTCGGCTTCTTTGGTGTTGTACTGCCAGCGACAGGCATTTGTGCAGGTCCCCTGATTGGGGTCGCGCTTGTTGATGTAGCCACTTAAAAGGCAGCGTCCTGAGTAGGCGATACATAGGGCGCCGTGAACAAAGACTTCCAGTTCCATATCTGGTACCAGCATGCGTATTTCTTCAATTTCGTCTAATGACAACTCACGGGACAAGATCACTCGTTCAATGCCTTGGGTTTGCCAGAATTTGACGGTAGCAAAGTTCACGGCATTGGCCTGTACACTTAAGTGGATGGGCATTTGTGGCCACTTTTCTTTTACCAGCATAATCAAGCCCGGATCCGACATGATTAAGGCGTCTGGCTGCATGGCGATAACCGGCTCAATGTCTTTTAGATAGCTGTGTACCTTTTTGTTGTGAGGGGCAATATTACTGGCCACATAGAATTTTTTACCCTGTAAATGGGCCTCTTGAATACCCAGATTGAGGTTCTCTAGGTCAAATTCGTTATTGCGTACTCTTAGGCTATATCTTGGTTGTCCCGCATAGACAGCATCTGCCCCATAGGCAAAGGCATAGCGCATGTTTTTGAGGGTTCCAGCAGGGCTTAATAGCTCGGTTTTCATAGTGGGGGCACGTAAGATAAAACGGCGAATTATGCCTATTTGAGCTAATGGAAACTTGATTGGCGTCAATCTAGTGGGCAGTAAACCGCCAAGGGACATAACCTAGTAATCAGCTAGGTTATTGTTTAAAATGGGCCAATTGTATGTACCCTAGGTGAGAATATAGATATGTCCGAAATCATGGATCAAATTAAGCAGCAGATTGAGTCAAATGATGTATTAATTTACATGAAAGGTAATCCAAATCAGCCGCAATGTGGTTTCTCTGCTCGTACCGTTTCTGCGTTAATGGAATGCGGCAAACGTTTTGCCTACGTTGACGTGTTATCGAATCCTGAAATTCGTGCCAACTTGCCAGCGTATGCTAACTGGCCAACCTTCCCTCAGCTTTGGGTGAAAGGTGAATTGGTAGGTGGTTGCGATATCGTAACGGAAATGGCGGAATCGGGTGAGTTGAAAAAACTGATTGATTCAGCGGTGCCTGACGAAGCGTAATTGATTAATTGCATCAAGAAAAAACCGCCATTGGCGGTTTTTTTATGTCTGTTGAGCTCAGGATTCATCTGGGTTTTTGCTTGTTGTCATATAACTGTCATATTTAAAAGTTAGCCTGCACACAATTTAAATCAGCAGGTTGATCAGTAATGACGATATTGCGTTATCTTTCTTTGATAGTCCTATTATTTATTTCCCATTTTACTTTTGCTTCTATATCGGCTGAGCAAGACGCACGCTGGACAGAAGCATTAACCTCCATAAAGGCCCAACCCAAAGCCTTCTCTGAACTAAGCAGCAATGACTCTGTTGTAGAGTTATTTTCCATTCATGGATCCAACACAGTGGGCGAAAGCTTGGCTCCAAATTTGGTGATGGATTACTTAAAAGCCAAAGGCATTAAAAATCTGCGTGTGCAATCCACAGGTCTTGCCAATGAAAAAGTGGTGAAAGGGGATTTAGTCAACGAAGGCAAAACCGTACAGGTGAGTATTGCTGCTCACGGTTCTAGCACAGGGTTTAAGCGTTTATT
>JBFEWA010000053.1:0-12889 GCA_041546605.1 Bermanella sp. | reverse complement strand
GCAAGTGAGCGACATGTCGCAATTGGAAATTGGCCAAGCGCAATTACAAGAAGCCTTAGACAACCTTCCAGAAGAGCGTCGTGCGGCATTATTAGAAGCCGCCGAACGTGTACGTCGTTCTCACGAAAAACAACGTACCGAATCTTGGCAGTATCAAGAAGCCGATGGCACAGTACTCGGTCAACAAGTGACACCTATGGATCGCGTGGGTATTTATGTACCCGGCGGTAAAGCGGCTTACCCATCCAGTGTGTTGATGAATGCCATTCCTGCTCATGTGGCAGGCGTAAATGAAATCATTATGGTGGTACCAACCCCAGCTGGTGAAGTGAATCAATTAGTACTGGCCGCGGCAGCAGCAGCGGGTGTGACTCGCTGTTTCACCATTGGCGGTGCACAAGCGGTGGCGGCTTTAGCCTACGGTACAGCTACCATTCCCAAGGTGGATAAGATTGTTGGCCCAGGCAACATTTATGTGGCCACAGCTAAGCGCTTTGTGTTTGGTGAAGTGGGCATCGACATGATTGCTGGCCCATCTGAAATTCTAGTGGTGTGCGATGGCAAAACCGATCCAGATTGGATTGCCATGGATTTGTTCAGCCAAGCGGAACACGATGAAGATGCACAATCTATTTTAATTTCTTGGGATGCCGATTACTTAAAGCAAGTAGAGGCCAGCATTCAAAAATTATTACCGACCATGGAACGTGAAGCCATTATTCGTGCTTCGTTATCCGGTCGTGGTGCCTTGGTGAAAGTGCAAAACGAAGCCGAAGCCATTGAGCTAGCGAATCGCATTGCACCAGAACACTTAGAATTATCTGTTGAAAATCCAGAAGCCATGGCGAAACAAATTCGTCACGCCGGTGCTATTTTCATGGGGCGTTACACAGCAGAAGCCTTAGGTGATTACTGTGCAGGGCCTAACCACGTATTACCAACGTCCGGTACGGCGCGTTTCTCCAGCCCACTGGGTGTATACGACTTCCAAAAGCGTAGCTCATTGATTATGTGCAGTGCCGATGGTGCCAGCGAGATGGGTAAGATTGCTTCTGTGTTGGCGCGTGGGGAGTCGTTGACGGCTCATGCCCGTTCCGCCGAGTACCGCATAAAAGATTAAACCTAGCTTACTTGCTCATGCGTTGTTGAAAAGCTTGTTCGAAATACTCATGTACTACCGGTACACTCCGTTTTCTCACAAGCTTTTCGCCTAGCCTGAGCGTCGCCGCTGACGGTTTAATGAATGAATAAACGGTATTAACTTGTTACTACGCGTTTAACCCTAGCTTTCTCGCTTATGCGTTGTTGAAAATTTGAATTTTAAAATAATAAAACCCTAACGTTTTTAACCTTAGGGTTTTTGTTTAAGAGAGCCTGTCATGTCTCGTGTTAAAAAATTGATTCGCCAAGAAATTTTAGATTTAACCGCGTATCCCGTGCCCAGTGCAGAAGGCATGATTAAATTGGATGCCATGGAAAACCCGTATATCTGGCCAGCTGTGGCGCGCGAAGCCTGGGCGGATTTATTAAAAGATGTACCCATTAATCGCTACCCAGATGCCGGCGCCAAAATGGTGAAAGACGGTTTACGCGACGTCATGGCGGTGAATGAAGGCTATGACATTCTATTGGGCAATGGCAGTGATGAGATCATTCAAATGCTGGCCATGGCCGTGGCGAAACCCGGCGCGACGATTTTAGCGCCAGAGCCGGGTTTTGTTATGTATAAAATGATCGCCACGTTTTGTGGTTTAAATTATGTGGGCGTGCCCTTAACCGCTGATTTTGAATTAGACGAAGCGGCCATGCTAAGCGCCATTGAAGCCCACAACCCTGAACTGATTTTCCTCGCTCAGCCGAATAACCCAACGGGCAATCTTTGGGATGAAACGGCTGTGCAAAACGTGATCGAGGCAGCGCAAGGCTTGGTGATTTTAGATGAAGCCTATACCGCGTTTACCGAAGCCGACCACTTACATTTATTAGAAAAATACGATCACGTTTTGGTGATGCGTACCCTATCTAAAGTGGGCTTGGCGGGTTTGCGTTTAGGCTTATTGATTGGCTCAAACGAGTGGTTGAGCGAGTTAGAGAAAATTCGCATGCCGTATAACATTAACTCACTGACTCAAGCCAGTGCGGTATTTGCATTAGAGCATTTTGATATGTTGGAAATGCAAACCGAGCAATTACGCGTGGATCGTACTGTGTTAATGAAAGACTTGTGTCAGATCCAAGGGGTGAAAGTGTTCCCAAGTGAAGCCAATTTTGTATTAGTGCGCACCCCAGATGGCATGGCTCGTCATTGGTTTGATGGCTTAAAAGAGCGTGGCATTTTAATTAAGTGCTTAGATGGCGGTCATCCACTGCTACAAAACTGTTTACGCATCACTGTGGGTACCACAGACCAAAATGAGCGATTAATTCAAGCATTGCAGGACATAGCCGTGTCGGGCTCTGTGCAATAAAAAAGCGTTAGGAGGTTTTATGAAAACGTGGAATGTGTATTTATCCGGTGAGATTCACACCAATTGGCGCGAACAAATCGAAGACGGCGCAAAAGCCTTAAACTTGCCTGTGGAATTCACCTCAGCGGTGACGGATCACGATGCCAGTGATGCCGCCGGTGATGTATTAGGTGCAGAGGAAAATGGCTTTTGGCGTGATCATAAGTCTTCAAAGGTGAACGCCATTCGTACCAAGAATATGATCGAAAATTGCGACATGGCAGTGGTGCGTTTTGGTGATAAATACAAGCAATGGAACGCGGCGTTTGACGCGGGCATGCTGGCCGCTTTGGGTAAGCCGTACATTACGCTGCACGACGAGAGCATCATTCACCCATTAAAAGAAGTGGACGGTGCCGCCATGGCTTGGGCGCAAACCCCAGAGCAAATCGTTGAAATCTTAAAGTATGTGATCGCCGCAAAATAAGTGGCCTGATCCCCATGCAAGAAGCCAGTATTCACTGGCTTTTTTATGGATGGGTTTATCCAGTCAACCCCATTATTGAGCGCTTTGAACGTGGATTTAGGGCTGAAAATGTCGTGGTTGGCTTGATTAAAATATGCACACAAACTCGACAAAACCCGCCTTCATCTATATAGTGCGCGCCTATTTTCTCTTTACTTGGCTGTGACGCTTTTCCGCTCCCGCCCTAGGATACCTGCTTGATAACCACCGCAAATATCACCATGCAATTTGGCGCTGAGCCTTTGTTCGAAAACATCTCGGCCCAGTTTGGTCATGGTAATCGTTACGGCCTGATTGGGGCCAATGGCTGTGGTAAGTCCACATTCATGAAAATTCTAAGTGGTGCTCTGACGCCCACTTCTGGCAATGTTTCCATTACCCCTGGGCACAAGGTGGGCACCCTAAGCCAAGACCAGTATGCCTTTGAAGAATACTCAGTGGTGGATGCGGTCATCATGGGGGATACCGAGCTGTGGAAAATCAAACAAGCTCGCGATGCCATTTACGCCAAACCGGATATGACCGAAGAAGACGGCATGTTGGTGGGGGATTTAGAAGCCCAATACGCCGAAATGGACGGCTACAGTGCAGAAAGCCGTGCCGGTGAAATTCTGTTGGAAGCCGGTATCGAAGAAAGCCTGCATTACGGCTTAATGAAACAGCTGGCCCCGGGTCGCAAACTTCGTGTGTTATTGGCGCAGGCGTTGTTTGCCAACCCTGAAATTCTGCTGCTGGACGAACCCACCAACAACCTGGATATCGACACCATCAACTGGTTGGCGGACGTGCTGAATAAGCGCAAAAGCACCATGATCATTATTTCCCACGATCGTCACTTCTTGAATTCTGTGTGTACTCACATGGCGGACATCGATTACGGCGAATTGCGTATTTATCCGGGCAACTATGAATATTTCTTAGAAGCATCGGCTTTGATTCGCGAGCAGTTGCTGGGCGAAAACGCAAAGAAAAGCGCTGAGATGGATGAGCTTCAAGCGTTCGTGAATCGCTTCTCGGCTAACGCATCCAAAGCCAAGCAGGCGCAATCTCGTGCGAAAAAACTGGATAAAATCACCCTGGATGAAGTGAAGCAAACCTCGCGACAGCACCCGTCCATCACTTTAAAGCAAGATAAGAAGTTGCACCGTCAGGTGTTGGAGCTTGAGCAACTAGGTCACGGCTTTGATGGGGACTACCTATTTAAAGGGGGCGACATCCTGCTGGAAGCCGGTGCAAAATTAGCTGTGATTGGTGATAACGGTGCCGGTAAAACCACTTTCTTACGTTGCTTAATGAATGAAATGACCCCAAATCACGGGGTGGTGAAATGGTCGGAAAATGCAACCATCGGCTACTGCCCACAGGACAGTACCCAAGACTTCAATAATGACCTGACCTTATTTGAATGGATGAGCCAGTGGCGCACGCCTAAGCACGACGATTTGAAGGTCAGGGCCATGCTGGGGCGTTTATTGTTTACCGCCGATGACTTTAACAAGAAGGCCCGAGTGTGTTCCGGTGGTGAGAAGAACCGTCTGTTATTTGGCAAATTGATGATGATGGATTTGAACGTGCTCATCATGGATGAGCCCACCAACCACTTGGATATGGAATCCATTCAAGCTTTGAATGACGCCCTTAAAGACTTTGACGGCACCCTGATTTTTGTCAGTCATGACCGTGAGTTTGTATCTTCCTTGGCCACGCGCGTCATCGAGATTAAGGATAATCAACTATTGGATTTCCATGGCACCTATGAAGAATTACTCGCCAATAAGGCAGCCAACGCCAAAGTGGCGTAATTTCTAAGGTCATTCCCAGAGCGAGCAGGGCTTTGCCGTGCTCGTAACTTAGGTCGTTGGCAGATATAATGCGCGGCAATTTTGATCATTTAATAAGCTGAATATGAGCAATCAAGTAACAGAAGTGGGCAAGCGTCGTACCTTTGCCATCATTTCCCACCCGGATGCCGGTAAAACCACCATCACCGAAAAAGTATTGTTGTTCGGTAACGCCATACAAAAAGCCGGTACTGTAAAAGGCCGTGGCTCCAATCAACACGCCAAGTCCGACTGGATGCAGATGGAAAAAGACCGTGGTATCTCCATTACCACCTCTGTGATGCAATTCCCTTATAACGACTGCTTGGTGAACCTACTGGATACGCCGGGGCACGAAGACTTCTCTGAAGATACCTATCGTACGCTCACCGCGGTGGATTCTTGTTTAATGGTCATCGACGCCGCAAAAGGTGTAGAAGAACGTACCGTTAAATTGATGGAAGTAACGCGCTTGCGTGACACCCCCATCATCACCTTTATGAACAAATTAGACCGCGATACCCGTGACCCCATTGATGTCATGGACGAAGTGGAAGATGTTCTTAACATCGCATGTGCGCCCATTACCTGGCCTATCGGCATGGGTAAAGAATTCAAAGGGGTTTATAACCTCTATGATGATGAAGTGATTTTGTATTCCACAGGCCAGGGTCACACCATTCAAGAACGTCGTGTGATTAAAGGCTTAGACAACCCAGACTTCGATAAAGAAGTGGGAGCGTTTGCTGATGATTTCCGTGAAGAAATCGAATTGGTGCGTGGTGCTTCTAACGAATTTGATTTGGACATGTTCCTCGCTGGCGAGCTAACCCCAGTGTATTTCGGTACCGCTTTGGGTAACTTTGGTGTGGACCACATGCTGGACGGTTTAACCGCTTGGGCGCCAACGCCGAAAGCCCGTCAAACCGAAGCCCGTGCGGTGGAACCTACCGAAGAGAAATTCACCGGTTTCGTATTTAAAATTCAAGCCAACATGGACCCGCAACACCGTGACCGTGTGGCATTCATGCGTATCGTATCGGGTAAGTATGAAAAGGGCATGAAGGCGAAACACGTGCGCATCGGTAAAGACGTGCGCATTGGCGATGCACTGACCTTTATGGCCGGTGATCGTGAAGCCGCTGAGACCGCCTATGCTGGCGACATCATTGGTTTGCACAACCATGGCTCCATTCAAATTGGCGATACCTTTACTCAAGGGGAAGACCTGAAGTTCACGGGTATCCCACACTTTGCCCCTGAATTGTTTAAGCGCATTCGTTTGAAAGATCCGCTAAAACAGAAGCAGCTATTAAAAGGCATTATTCAGCTTTCAGAAGAGGGCGCTGTGCAAGTGTTCCGACCACTGAAAAACAATGACCTGATCGTAGGCGCGGTGGGTATTCTGCAGTTTGATGTGGTGGCGCAACGCTTGAAAGACGAATACAAGGTCGAAGCCATTTATGAGCCCATCAGCGTTGCAACGGCGCGCTGGGTTGAGTGTGCTGATAAAGTGAAGTTGGCTGAATTCCAGAAAAAGGCTCACGAAAACCTAGCCTTGGATGGCGGCGATAACCTCACTTATATTGCACCGACCATGGTGAATTTATCTCTCTCTCAAGAGCGTTACCCTGACGTTCAATTCTTCGCCACGCGCGAGCATTAACTGCTCTGAGGCTACAGACTATCCAGTAGAGTAAACATCTGCTGGTTAGTCTGATTTCTATATATTGAAAATCATCTACTTTGTTCTTGAGAATAAAGCATGTCGATGTTGACTGGCCGTGGCGTTGAAGTCATTGCCGGATTTGGTCATGACTGCTGGATTCTATTCAAATGTTGTAATGCTTGTGATTGTGGTAGGTATTGGGGTCGTAGTCCGTATAAGCGGCCTGACGCATAACCGTGGCCATGATTTGATAGGTGTCTGCCCATGCCTTTTTTAATTCTGGGGTGAATTCAGCGCCCAGTCCCTGTTTTAATGCAAATAACAACGCATTTCCCACGGGGGTGTAATCATCTACCTTTACGCCATAGTTCACATGTTGGATGGCCATTTTTTGTAATACAGGCACCAGTTTGTCGAGATCATTAAGGCTGGATACGGCGAGCTTTAAAGCGGCCATGAGTTTTTTACCTTGGCTTTTCAGATCGGATTTGAATAGAGGCTTTAAGGATGGGTCGTACTCAAACAGCTTTTTATAGAAAATTTCTGCAGCGACGTCAGCGATCGGTTCTACTTTAGCAAAGCTTTCGCGAACTAGGCGCTTTTGGGTTTCCGTGATGGCCATAGAATCTCTCCTTACATGTGAGGAGTATAGATAGTGAATCTGCTGTGGCAAATTGGAGGAGTTAGTGTCTTTGAGCTTTTCATGGGGATTCAGCGCTGCTGGCTAGGCCCAAGTGCATGAGGTTGAGGGAAGGTGGCGAGGGGTGTTGCTCTAGTGAGCGCTCATTTTGCGATATATGGCTCAAAATCTCGTAAATGGGCCGTTTCTGCCTTGAGCCTCGAAAGATCTGTATTACGCTTATGCTGAGTGTTCATAGGAGGGCGTGTCATGCTTTTATTCTTTATTGGCTCCATGGTGTTTACTGCGGCCCTGTGTGTGGTGGCTTACCGTTTCTTTGCCCAGAAAATCGAGCAGTTTCAGTTGAAATTGGATGATGGCAGGGGTTATTTCTTGATTTCTATGCTGCTGGTGGCGTTTGTATCTTCAGCGTTGGCGTTCTTTGTGGGCAGCATGCTTGGCTTTCAGGCCAATCCTGAGCAGCAAGATGGCATGGTGCTGATTGTGCTATTGAATGCTGTGGTGGCTCTTTTGGGCTTAATTTATGGCTTAGTGCACTTCCGTGAAGGGGAGCGCTACTAGGTTATTTGAGGGATTCTCACCGAGTTTCAGATAATAATGAAAAAAAAGGTGAAATCCCTGTTTCATTCTCGTATAATCCGCCGCCATCGTTTCCCCAAGACGAAGCCCTAAAACGGTGTTACCTGCCGATTTAGATCGGTCGAAGTTGGTAACAGTCTGATTAGGCGATAAAGAAAAGATTATGAAAACATATACTGCAAAACCTGAAACCGTAAAACGTGAGTGGTTAGTGATCGACGCTGAAGGCGTTGCTCTAGGTCGTTTGGCGACTGAAATTGCTTCTCGTTTACGTGGTAAACACAAGCCTGAATACACACCTCACGTTGATACTGGCGATTACATCGTTGTTATCAATGCTGACAAAGTAGCGGTAACTGGTGCGAAAGCTCAGGACAAGATGTACTACCGTCACACTGGCTATCCTGGTGGTCTACGTGAAATTAACTTCACTGACCTTCAAGAGCGTAAGCCTGGTCGTGTTATCGAGCTAGCTGTTAAAGGCATGCTTCCTAAGAACCCTCTTGGTCGTGCAATGTACACAAAATTGAAAGTGTATGCTGGTACTGAGCATCCACACGCTGCACAACAACCAAAAGAATTAAAGGTTTAAGGGGATTATCATGGCTGCAACACAATATTATGGTACTGGCCGTCGTAAATCTTCCAGCGCACGCGTTTTCTTGCGTCCTGGTTCTGGCCAAATCGTTATCAACAAGCGTCCACTAGACGAGTACTTCGGTCGTGAAACTTCACGCATGGTAGTACGTCAGCCGCTTGTTCTAACTGAAAGCACTGAAAAATTTGACCTATACATCACTGTTAAAGGTGGTGGTGCTTCTGGTCAAGCGGGTGCCATCCGTCACGGTATTACTCGTGCATTGATGGAATTCGACGAGACTCTACGTCCTTCTCTACGCGCTGCGGGTTACGTTACTCGTGACGACCGTGAAGTTGAGCGTAAGAAAGTGGGTCTTCGCAAAGCTCGTAAGAAACCACAATTCTCCAAGCGTTAATCGCGTTTGGCAGATTTGTCGAAAAACGCTCAGATTTTTGTCTGGGCGTTTTTTTTTATCTAAAACAATGGGTTATATGCATAAAACCCATAGGAAATTGACTTGGCTCCTTGTAAGGGGCGGTACATTTCATTACTATTTGGGCCGATTTTTTCCCCAGTCCTTGTGTTTGTGCTTTAGTTAAGGATTGTTGGGTGAAAACAGAGATTCTCTGAATTATATGCTGGTTGTTTCAGCAAAGTATGTTATTCAAAGTGTCTTGGCTGCACAGAATTTAAAAAAAGTTGATGGGAGAATGCCAGAATGAGCAATGATGGCGTAAATACAGGCCGACGCCGCTTCCTCATCGCAACAACCGCGGTGGGTGGTGGTATTGGTGCTGTGGGCGTAGCAGTGCCCTTTGTTAAGTCTTGGAATCCAAGTGAAAAGGCGAAGGCTGCCGGTGCACCTGCAAAAGCAGATATAAGTAAGATTGAGCCTGGTGCCATGATCGTTGTGGAATGGCGTGGCAAGCCGGTTTATTTGTACCGTCGTACAGAAGAAACCATCGGCTTATTAGAGGGTATTAGCGATGAGCTTAAAGACCCAGAAAACTCAGATGAAGGTCAGCAGCCAGCTTATGCTAAGAACACTCAGCGTTCTCGCAAGCCAGAAATTGCTGTAATCGAAGGTGTGTGTACTCACCTTGGTTGTGCGCCTAAGTATTTCCCAGAAGTTGAGCCTCAGCCTTTCCAAGAAGATTGGGTAGGTGGTTTCTTCTGTCCTTGTCACGGCTCTCGCTTTGACTTAGCCGGTCGTGTGTATAAAGGTTCTCCTGCTGGTAAAAACCTGAAAGTACCACCTTATTCCTATGCGGATGAGAACACCGTGATTATTGGTGTGGATGAGGAGAATTCATAATGAACAAGTTACAAGCGTTCATGGGGTGGATCGATCACCGTTTACCGGTTACCGCCACTTTCGAAAAGCATATGTCAAAGTACTATGCACCTAAGAACCTAAACTTCTGGTATTTCTTTGGTGTATTTTCTTTCTTGATGTTGGCTAACCAAATCCTAACGGGTGTTTGGTTGACCATGTCGTTCACGCCATCTGCAGAACAAGCGTTTGCGTCTGTAGAATACATCATGCGTGATGTGGAATTAGGTTGGTTGATTCGCTACATGCACTCAACGGGCGCCTCTTTCTTCTTCCTAGTGGTTTATATGCACATGTTCCGTGGTTTGATGTACGGTTCTTACCAAAAACCACGTGAGTTGATCTGGATCTTCGGTATGTTCATCTACCTAATGTTGATGGCGGAAGCCTTCATGGGTTATGTACTGCCTTGGGGTCAAATGTCTTACTGGGGTGCTCAGGTAATCATCTCTCTATTTGGTGCGATTCCAGTAGTGGGTGATGATCTTGTAACCTGGATCAAAGGTGACTTCCTAATTTCAGGTATCACTCTAAACCGTTTCTTTGCTCTGCACGTGATTGCATTGCCGCTTGTGATTGTGGCGCTTGTGTTCCTACACATCCTAGCCCTACACGAAGTGGGTTCTAACAACCCTGACGGTGTTGATATTAAGAAATACAAAGATGAAGAAGGTCGTCCTTTAGACGGTATTCCTTTCCACCCTTACTACACTGTGCATGACCTAGTGGGTATCGTGGTATTCCTGTTTGTTTTCTGCTTTGTAATCTTCTTCTGGCCAGAAGGTAATGGTTACTTCCTAGAGCACGCTAACTTTGAACAGGCGAACGGCTTGAAGACCCCTGAGCACATTGCTCCTGTATGGTACTTCGGTGCGTTCTACACCATCTTACGTGTGGTTCCAGATAAGCTTGGTGGCGTTATCCTAATGGGTGCGGCGATCGCGATTCTGTTCGTGCTGCCTTGGTTGGATCGTAGTCCAGTTAAATCTTGGCGTTACAAAGGCTGGATTAGCCGTATTAATCTAGTGGTGTTTGGCTTGTTCTTCATCCTGTTGACTTGGTTAGGTACTCAACCAGCATCTGGCATTTACGCAACACTTGGTCTGA
Organism: Bermanella sp.; assembly: GCA_041546605.1. Classification (GTDB taxonomy): domain Bacteria; phylum Pseudomonadota; class Gammaproteobacteria; order Pseudomonadales; family Oceanobacteraceae; genus Bermanella. The sequence goes on along the minus strand of JBFEWA010000053.1, from coordinate 2,188 downwards.
TTGCTACCATCATCTATTTTGCTTGGTTCATTACGTTGCCGTTTATTTCAGCTAATGAGAAAACCAAACCAGTACCAGAGAGGGTAACAGGCTAATGAAATCGTTAATTGCAGTTATTTTTGCGCTACTACCAAGCCTGGTTTTCGCCGCTGGTGGTAATGTTCACCTAGACGATATGAAGGTGGATTTAGAAGACAAAGCCTCGTTGCAACGTGGCGCACAATTATTTACTAACTACTGCATGGGTTGTCACAGCACTAAGTTTGCTCGTTACAATCGTGTGGCTCGTGACCTAGGTATTCCTGAAGATGTGATGATGGAAAACCTAGTATTCGCTGAAACCAAGATTGGTAATCTGATGGAAATCGCTATGCGTCCTGAAGATTCTAAGCAATGGTTTGGTGCAACGCCTCCAGATTTAACTTTGGTAGCGCGTGTACGTGGTGCTGACTGGGTGTATACCTATCTGCGTAGCTTCTATGCTGACGAAACTCGTCCATACGGCGTGAATAACGCAGTATTCAAAGACGTAGGTATGCCGCATGTACTTGAAGGCCTACAAGGCAAGCAAGTGAAAGGCTGTGCCCCTGTTGTGATTGGTTTCGATCCACTAACGGGTCAAGAGCTAAAAGAAGATTCTTGTGCTCGCACAAATGCCGAAGGTCAGCCTGTTGAAGTGTTGTATCTTGAAGAAGAAGGTAAATTGAATGCGGCTGAGTATGACAAAGCCGTTGCCGATATTACTAACTTCTTGGTTTACATGGGTGAGCCTATGGCGCTAGAGCGTCAGCGAATTGGTTTCTGGGTGTTGTTGTTCCTAGCTATCTTGTTCGTGCCTGTGTATTACCTAAACCGCGAATTTTGGCGCGGCATTCACTAATCATGTTTCACGGGTTGATCCTTTTAACAAAGGATTAGCCCAAAATCATGAGATTTAGTGCGATATTTAGGGATAGATAGTCTTTCATTGAATATAAATCCCACAAAACTCGGCGTCTGGTGTATAATCAGGCGCCGATTTTTTTGTTTTTAAGGTGAGGAAAACCTATATGGGTGTAGTGGCTAAACGCTCTTCCATGACCTTCTTTTCTGATGGCAGCGATCATTACTGTCATCGTGTCCGCATTGTTTTAGCGGAAAAGGGTGTGGCGGTAGAAATTCATGATGTGGATCCGTTAAATCCTCCTGAAGATCTAGCGTCTTTGAATCCGTATAACAGCGTGCCAACCTTGGTTGATCGTGAATTGGTTTTATATGAGCCAAGCATCATGATGGAATACCTAGATGAGCGCTTCCCGCATCCTCCATTGTTGCCTGTGTATCCAGTGGCCCGTGCAGAAAGCCGCTTGTGGTTGTATCGCATTCAACGTGATTGGTGCACCTTGGCTGATATCATCCTTGCGAACAAGGACGATGCAGCAGTAACCAAGGCACGTAAAGAATTGCGTGAAAGCTTGATCAGCACCTCTCCAATCTTTGCTGAGAAACCATTCTTCATGAGTGATGAGTACAGCATTGTAGATTGCTGCACAGCGCCTTTACTATGGCGTTTACCTGTAATGGGTATCGAACTACCTGAGAAGCAAACGAAAGACTTACATGCTTATATGGAGCGTTTATTTGAACGTGAATCCTTCCAAGCAAGCTTGTCTGAAGCTGAACAGGAAATGCGTGAATGACACCGAGTCGCCCTTATTTAATGCGTGCGCTATTTGAGTGGGTTCTAGACAACGAATCCACTCCCTATGTGTTGGTGGATGCCAAGATCTTGGGTGTACAGGTACCACAAGAGTACGTTAATGATGGGCAAATCGTGCTGAATATCAGCCCGACGGCGGTGCAAGGTTTGATGATCAATAACGAAGCCATGAGTTTTAATGCACGTTTTGCCGGTGTTACGCAAAACATCTATGTGCCTATCGTGGCGGTTTTGGCGATTTATGCCAAAGAAACCGGTGAGGGTATGGTCTTCGGTAGCGAAGCGGGTGCCCCTGATCCGAATGATCCTCAGCCAACGAAAAAAGCAACGGTGGATACACCACAAGAAAAACCCAGTGGCCGACCGTCGCTTACCGTTGTGAAATAGTGCTTTCATGCAGACATAAAAAAAGCAGCCTAGGCTGCTTTTTTTATGTCTGCATGAAAGCACTATTTCACAACGGTAAGCGACGGTCGGCCACTGGGTTTT
>JBFEWA010000409.1:0-2682 GCA_041546605.1 Bermanella sp. | reverse complement strand
TTGGCCACCTCTTCAAGCTTCAATGAATACAAGTCTAAAAACGATTCGATTAAGCCTTCATCCACCAATTGCTCAACTAACTTATCCCCTAAGCCGTCAATATCCATGGCCTTACGGGAAGCAAAATGCTTTATGGCTTCTTTACGTTGCGCTGCACACACTAAACCGCCACTGCAACGAGCCACGGCTTCCCCTTCGATGCGTTCAATATGCGAATCACACACAGGACAAGTTTTGGGAAAAAGAATGGCCTGAGCATTTTCTGAACGCTTATCTTGCACCACGCTCACAATCTGAGGAATCACATCACCAGCTCGACGAATAACAACCGTGTCGCCAATGTGCACGTCTAAGCGCTGAATTTCATCCATGTTATGCAAGGTTGCATTAGAAACCGTCACACCACCAACAAATACAGGCTCTAAACGGGCAACCGGTGTAATCGCTCCAGTACGTCCCACTTGAAATTCCACATCTTTGATAAGTGTCATTTCTTCTTGCGCGGGAAACTTATGGGCAATGGCCCAACGGGGGGCTCGCGATACAAATCCCAGCTGTTGCTGCAAATTAATATCGTCAACTTTGAATACAATGCCATCGATTTCATAGGCTAAGTCATTACGCTTTTGTGCAAGATTTTCGTAGTACGTTAAACAACCCTCAATACCATCTACCACTTTCATCTCAGGATTAATCTTAAAACCCCACTTCGAAAATAATTGCAAAATAGCACTGTGGGTTTGCGGCATATTGCCACCCTCGGCACGCCCTAAGCTATAACAACAAAATTCTAACGGACGTGAAGCGGTTACCTTCGGGTCTAACTGACGCAAGCTACCGGCTGCTGCATTACGGGGATTCACAAATAGCTTTTCATCATTGGCGCGCGCTTTTTCGTTAAAGGCCTCAAAACCTTTTTTCGGCATATACACTTCACCGCGCACCTCTAATACAGGCGGAAAATTACCCCCTAATAATTTTAGAGGGATACTCGGCACAGTACGAATATTATGCGTGATATTTTCACCTACGGCCCCATCTCCACGAGTAGCCGCGCGCACCAATATTCCATCTTCATATAATAAGCTCACAGCAATACCATCAAGCTTGGGCTCACAAGCATATGAAACCGTATCCGTTTTTCTTAAGCGCTCGATAATTCGGCGATTAAAATCCCGCATGTCTTGTTCATTAAATGCATTATCCAGACTTAACATGGGCACTTCATGGGTCACCTGCTCAAAATGAGAAAGTGGCAACGCCCCAACCCTTTGTGTAGGTGAATCAGGGGTTAATAGTTGCGGATACTGAGTTTCAAGTTCTTTTAAGCGATGAAACAAGCGATCGTATTCAGCATCCGGAAGCTGTGGATCATCCAGAACATAATACTGATAATTGGCAAGATTTAATTGGGAGTGTAAATCGATCACCTCAGCCATCACAGCGGGATTCAAATCACCGGAAGATGACGAACCGGATTCTGGCTCGTCAAATAATGAAGGTTGATCAGACATAATGATGGTCTCGCTAAACTACTTTTTTTGCGATAAATGCTTACGCGTAAACTCACGAATTCGCTGACGATAATGCTCTAAAGTTTGCGGCGTTAAGTCACTGTGGGTGTCATCATGTAATGACGCATTGAAATTACGTGAGAACACCAATGCCACTTCTGCCATGGCATCAAACGCTTCCATAGGCTTTTCTGGCCCAGGTAAGCTCATGAATAAACTGATGCCTGGGGTTTCCAGTTCATCAATGGTATTCATATCAAAGGTGCCTGGTTCAATGGCATTCACCACACTAAATTGGATTTTGCCTTGGGCATTGGCTTTTTCAAAACGATGGAAAATATTCATTTCCCCATGGCGCATATCACAAACTTTAAACACATGATGCAAGTCACGACCTAATAAGCGCTTACCGTCTTGTTTTAAAATATTGATCACAAAGATTTCTTGTGCCGCTTCACGCTCTGATAGCTTTTCTCCCACCGGCATGGCTTGCACATCTTCAATGTATTCCATTAAAGGATCATGCTTCATACTTGGAATTTCTGGTTCTATCTCTTCCGCGAATACAGGTTCATCTTCTAGGGTTTGCTGAATGAACTCAGGCAATACCAATTCATGCTGTTTTGGTGGATTAGGGTCGACCTTTTGACCCAGTTCAACTGGCTCCATTAATACCGGAACCGGTTCTTTTTCATCGATGGCGATGTCTTCTACTATCGCTTTTGGAGTTTCAACTTCTACTTTTTGATTGGCTTGGGCACGAGCCTGAGCCAATTGAGCAGCCAGCTCTTCTTTACTGGCTCGTTGAGATTTACTAACAGAGGCATCGCTACAAGTCGATGCGGCATCTTGCTTGGCCAAAACCACTTTGGCTAATTCCGCTTGTTCATCTTTCGTTTTATGAGTGTGCGCGGTACGAGCACTGACAATGTGATCTTGCTCGGTGGCCACAATCACATCGTCATAATCAATCACGTCATCTTGTGCGCTGAAATGCTCCAGCTCATCATTCAAACTGTCGTCTTGATGGGTTGAGGGTTCAACTGCCGCTTGCACAACGCCAGACGTTTCATGATCCGTAGCTTGGCTGGACTCTTGATTAGGCTCTTGTTTCGATGCTGGCTTGAATGCTGGTTCATCTTCTAACACAGTGAATACTGGGTCTGCC
>JBFEWA010000483.1:0-1785 GCA_041546605.1 Bermanella sp. | reverse complement strand
TTCTTGTCAGAAGGCGAAATTCTTCGGTAATTCACCAGAAGACAAACAAGCTGAGACAAACTTTAAGCTAGGAACTGAATTACCATACTTATTCATGATTGACCGCTTAGCTCATTACATTAAAGTTCTTCAGCGCGAACACATTGGTAGTTGGAAAACAAAGAACGATTTAGATCGTGAATTGAATAACTGGGTTAGACAGTATGTGGCTGACCAAGATAACCCACCACCAGAAGTACGCAGTCGCAAGCCACTACGTGAAGCACGTATCTTGGTAAGCGATGATGAAGGAAACCCAGGTTTCTATCGAGTAGAGATGCATGTTCGCCCCCATTTTAAATATATGGGTTCAAGCTTTACATTATCTCTTGCTGGCAAGTTGGATAAAGAATAGATACGCCATCTTTGTAGCTATTTTTTTACCATACCTTAAATATAAAAGGAGTATTACATGGCAATTCCAGCCTACATGACTATCGAAGGTCAAAACCAAGGTGACATTAGTTCTGGCGCCCTATCTGAAGATTCAGTGGGTACTGCAACTCAAGAAGGCCACGAAGATGAAATTATGATTCAGGCTTTCTCTCACAATGTACCACGTGGTACTAACGCACAAAGCGGTCAAATCACTAGTATGCCTGCGATGAAGCCAATGAAAATTACCAAGTTCATTGATAAAGCTTCTCCACTGCTACACAACGCTTTGACTTCTGGTGAGCAGTTAACAGTTACCATCAACTGGTACCGTATTTCTGCTAGCGGTGAAGAAGAGCTTTACTACGTAATGGAACTAGAAAACTCTGTACTAGTAGACATCGAAACTGTACTTCCAAGCGTTGGCGATCCTTCTTTGGCTCACCTTGCACACATGGAAGTTCTACATATCAATCCTGGTGCAATCACTTGGACGCACGAAGCTGCAGGTACTGAAGGTGCCTATCGCTTTGGTGCGAGCCAAGCGTAACTTGTAAAAAATAAAGTGGCGTATTTGCGCCACTTTATTAGGTGTATTATGAAAGCATATTTACTTATTTTTTTTAGCTTATTGATTTCAGCTTGTGCAAGTAAAACAAGCTTAGAGGTTGCACCAGATGACTGGGTGTTTGAAGATCGTGCAATCCACATACATTTAGAAAGCCCCTCCGATTTAAATGCAATTAGTGGAAGACCTCACTCTATTGCCTTAGGTGTTTTTCAACTAAGTGATCCAAATACGTTTCTAGGGCTATCAGAGACAAAAGAAGGCGCATTACAGCTTCTCAATGCCGGACGCATTGATGACACAGTTGCACAATTTTCACGGATCATTTTACAGCCTGGAGAGGAAAAAGTAGCGACTCTACCACGAGCTCAAGGTGCTAAATATATTGCATTGATATCAGGCTACTATGGTTTAAATACGGAATTAGACATAAAAGTATTTAATATTCCAATTAAAGCTGCTAAGCGTGGTTTTGTAGATTTAGCCTTATCTAATTTGGGGTTAATTGCTGATGAAGCAAAAGCTATTCCGGATGATATCTATATTGATATCGCAATGGGCAGAAAAAGTACAAAGAAATTCTCTCTTCTTAAAGAAGAAGATATTAACGTTTTAACTTCTAACGATTTTTAGTCGTTGCATATTTTAAGGATGAAATCGTGAGTCAATCGCAGCCTATTTTTTGGCATCACGGCATGTTTTTACAGCCGCAACATTTTCAACAAAGCGAACAGTACCTTAATAAACAAGTTGAAGTACTAAAAAAACATGCTAGCCCATGGTTGTGGGGGTTTTCTAACCTT
>JBFEWA010000306.1:0-4069 GCA_041546605.1 Bermanella sp. | reverse complement strand
TGTCCAGGGTAAACATCACACCAGATGATCCACTTTCACTGCGAACCATGCGCTGAACGCCAACTGACAAGGCTACCTCGTGGTGCTCGAAACCTTGGTGGGCGCGATAACTAATAGCACGATCATTATAAAGGGATGCAAATACCTCACGGACAGAATGCAAAACCGCATCAATTCCAACAATATTTAAAAAGGTTTCTTGCTGACCGGCAAAGGATGCATCCGGCAAATCTTCTGCGGTTGCTGAGGAGCGAACGGCCACGGATAAACTTTCGTCATTACCTTGAAGTGTCGTATAAGCTTCCCTGATGGCTGCTTCTAAATCAGCTGGTAATGGCGCACTGAGTATTAAACTGCGAATTTCAGAGCCTGCGTTAGCAAGATCAGAGAGGGAGCCATCTTGTATTTTAGATAAGATGTCGTTGATTTTTTGGCTCAAATTGTCTTGATCAAGAAACTCGCGAAAAGCATGAGAAGTGGTGGCAAAACCATTTGGTACATTAACGCCAGAAGACGAGAGGTTGCTGATCATTTCGCCAAGGGACGCATTCTTACCACCAACTTTATCTACATCATTCATCCCAAGTTGATCGAACCAAATAACGTAATTATTCAAGCTTACCTCCCATGAAACCTAGTGCGACAGTCGGCGATATAGTACTCTAATTCTAGAGAGTATTCACAAAGTTGTTAAATTTAATGAAGCGACAAGCCTTTTTTATCTCAGATGGCACAGGGATCACAGCCGAAACCCTAGGTCACAGCCTACTGTCCCAGTTTGAGAGTATAGAATTTGAACAGATAACCCTGCCCTACATTGATAGCATCAGCAAGGCAGCAGAGGTTGTTGAAAGATTAAACAAAGTGTCCGAGAGCGGCGCTCGCCCCATCGTGTTTGACACCATAGTCAACCAAGAGATTCGGGATGAGATTAGCAAGGCCAATGCCTTTAAAGTCGATATTTTCGCTACATTTCTTGCCCCACTTGAGAAAGAGCTCAATATGGGCTCAAGCTATACCGTAGGTAAATCCCATGCCGGTGGTGACAATAAAAGCTATCTCGCGCGTATTGATGCCGTTAACTACGCCCTAGAAAATGATGACGGCAGTCGAATCAAACACTATGACAAAGCTGACATCATTCTGGTTGGAGTGTCTCGTTCTGGTAAGACACCAAGCTGTTTATATCTTGCTCTTCAGTTTGGCATCAAAGCCGCCAACTACCCTTTAACAGAGGAAGATTTAGGCAATGGTGATTTACCTCAGGCATTAAAACCTTATAAAGATAAGTTATTCGGCTTGACCATTGACCCAGAACGACTTGCAGCCATTCGTAATGAGCGCAAAGCCAATAGCCGATATGCCTCACTAAATCAGTGCTATTACGAAACAGAAGAGGTTGAAATGCTTTTCAGACGCTTAAGCATTCCATTTTTGACGACAACTGACTTATCTGTAGAGGAAATTTCTACTCGCATCATGGTGGAAAGCAAACTCACCCGCAGAGCTTAATCACTCAGTAATTCGAATGCTGATTTGACCAAGATTAGAAATTTTAAATGATTCTTCACCCAGCTTAAGCATACCTACTTGTTCGCTCGGGCGAATCAGTAGGTATTTCATCCCTGCTGGGATAAGTAAGTCAGCCTGAGCATGACCGTATTGCAACCAGGTTTCGCCCTGAAACTGATTAAATGTAGATTCGAACTGGAAATCTTGCTTGAAACTTTCATCCAGCGGTAGCAATTGAGGCAATGCAATCGCGCCATGCTGGGCAAAACTTTTAAGCTCAATTTTTGATACCAAAACATCAAGCTCAATCAACAAGTAATCCGTTTGAGTGGTTTGATTGAAACGATAATAACGAGCTAAATCCAAGGCTTTTCCATTTATATCGGAAAGTAAATATTGCTGCCCTTCACGATACTCGATATGCCTTACTGGTTTTATTTTCTGCAACACACTACTTAAGGGCTCAAACCCTGTACTCGGTGAATCTTGTGTTTCAGCGACAATCTGCCTTCCATCAGCCTCTTGCCAAGCATAGAGCTTTTGACTGGATAATTTTTTATCTATCTGATCCGAGGGCGTGAAATCATTTGGGTCAAAATCATTCGACTCTTTGTTTTGTTGCGCGTTCTCTAGTTGCGGTTGCTTGCTGAGCTCTTGATTAGGATTTTTTTTAACGGTTCTAATTTGCCCTGTCTCATCAACCCAGGTATAAAAATCCCCGCTGCCGGGCATCCCCTGACACCCGACTACAAACAAAACAACAGAGGATAATAAAAGATAGCGCATCAGAATTTTGTTCTAAAAGAGATACCAGCTGCGGCTATTGTCAGCTTAGTTTCAACATCTAGACCTGGGTATGGGTTAGACACAACGCAGGTTAAACAGTCTTTGTTAAGGGACTCACTGGGCTCTGACGCAGGAATTTCCTCTTGGCTTTTAAGAAAGGAAAAAGAAACATCAATATCTGTATCCAAATCCCAGCGATAACCAAAACCAAAACCATACATGGGTGCAAACCCAAGAGGTGCCATCACGTTACGACGATTATTTGGAATGGCAGTGGCCCTTGGCTCATAACCTAATCTCGCTTTAAGACGAGAACTCATCTGATACTCCAAGCCGAAACCATAACTCCAAACACTCTTATAATTTAAGTATTGACGCAATGTATTACCCGTCACCTCACCTGGGGCCAATATTTTAGCCGCATTCAAAAAATCCAATTGGCGATCAAATTCAAAATAAAAGGACTCCCATTCATCATAATCTGTCCAGCCTGCATCCACATTAAACTGCAAAGTATCAAAAAGACGTAATTTAAAACCGGTCTGAAAATGTTGAGGATAGGTAAATTCGGTTGTAACGTAACCAGTTTCTTTGCTTACACCAGATGGAAGCTGAAACATTGCCCCAATGATCGCACCAAAAATCGACCCTCTAAAGCCGCTAAAAAAACCAGAGAAATCTCGAGAATAATCCATCTCAAAATCGCCACTCAGTTGATCCTTAGCTTCACTTTGATAAGACATCCCCCATGCAAACCAATCCGTTGGCTCCCACAAAAGACCGAGGTTATAAGACAGAGACATGGTATTTTCTAGCTTCATATTCAGTGTACCTATATCCCGATAGGGACCAACCCTTCCCCCACACAAAGAAATAAACGGTACAAGTGGATCATTACCACCGCCCCCTTCCTCACAACCAAATGCATCTTGTAGCATTTCTGTGGCTGCCATGATCAAGTTAACGCCACGGGCATCCTGCTCAATTGCAAAACCTTGGTGAGACAAAAGAATACCAGCACCCAGTGACAACTCATCATTAACCTTGTAGCCAAAAGATGGGGACAAATAGGTCATGCGCTGCATGGCTAGCTGTTTCGCTTGATAGCGCCCTGGATTATCAGCCCCTTCTTTCACAAAACCAGCAACCATAGGCATATAGGTAGATGTGGCAAAGGTGAACTTTGATCCGGGAGGATTAATAGAAAAACCAATAGAGGGAACTGCCGCTACCGGCAAGTGCAAAGGGAAAATACCTACACCAGGCACATATAAGCCAGGAATAGCCTCGCTCTTTTGGCCGATTACAGGATCATCTTCAAAATTTAATAACTCACCATCGCCATTATAGTCTTCTGGTAAGTTAAAAGTGGCTTCAGACTTAAGCACCACATTGAGAAGTGTAATGCCAATCTGCCTACCTTCTAATTTCGTCAGGCCTGCCGGATTATAATGAATGGATGCCATACCCGGAGGATCGGCGGTCACAGCATTACCCAAAGATAATGCCTTCGGATCTATCAGCAATGACTGACCGAGTTGCGCAAAAACATTCACACTCACTAACGTCAAAACGACAAGTAAAATACTCCTCATTACAGCATCCCTTATGAAGAGCTTGATTTAGCTTTCAAACCGTTAACATCAATCGGCATGGATAATGACAAAATAATGTCTGGGGCATCGTCTGTCATCCCAAAACCCACACCTACATTTGTTATAGTTTTTGGAGAAACACGCACACCAAGACTTACAGTAAATAGACCTGTCAT
>JBFEWA010000449.1:0-2202 GCA_041546605.1 Bermanella sp. | reverse complement strand
ATTCGCATTGACATGGGTCGTGGTGAAGCCAGTGAGACGGTTTGGACCACAGACCTATCTCACGATTACGTATCCATTAACGCTGATTATCGCAGTTAAGATTGAAAACCAAGCAAGCTTAACCCAAAAGGTTAGGCTTGCTTTTTTTTGCCCTGAAAAAGGTACAAGAAATCATGGTTAAGAAAGTTGAAGTGGTGGCCGCTGCTATTTTTTCTCAATGTGGCTCGCAACTATTTATTGCTAAGCGTGCTAGTCAAAGTCACCAAGGTGGTTTGTGGGAATTTCCTGGCGGCAAAAAAGAAAGCGGTGAAACCCCTGAGCAAGCATTAGTGCGTGAACTGAATGAAGAGATTGGCATTCATGTTAAGCAATCTTCTCCATTAATTAAGTTACAGCATGACTATGGTGATAAGTTAATTGAGTTGGACGTGTACATGGTAACGGAATTTGACGGCGAACCCCATGGTGCTGAAGGGCAGGTGACCCGCTGGATTGATTTCAAGGAGATTGATGAATATGATTTTCCTGAAGCCAATTACGCTATTATCGAAGCACTCAAGATACAAAAAAGGTAAGCTGCGGCTTACCTTTTGTATTTGAAGGCTTACTCAAACAATCCCTTACCTAATAGCAATACTCCAGAAATCAGCAGCAATGCACGGCAAATTTGCATGAAGTGTTGCTCACTAAATTTGTGTTGGATGCCATGACCAAGCCATATCCCAAAGTAAGCCGCTGGAATTAACAAAAGGGATAACCAAAACAGCTCTAAGTGCCACTGCCCTGTCAGGGAATACGGCACCACTTTAATCACATTCATCACGCCAAAAAAGATGGCCGATGTGGCAAGCCAAGTAAGCTTGGGTAATTGTTTCGAAATCAGATAAATATTAATAGGTGGCCCGCCGGCGTGAATAAGCGTACTGGTTATGCCAGAGATGCAACCCCATAACATGCCAGCCCCAGGTAAGCGTCCAAAGATAGGGGCTAACGATTGCCATAACGCAAACACAATGGAGATGACGCCTAAAGCGAGCTGTAAAAGATTACCGGGTGTATAAGTTAATAAAACCGAGCCAATGGCAATCCCCACTAACGCCGCAGGAATAATGGCCATGAGAACTTTAAGATCCATGTGTTTGCGATAAAGATGAATGGCCTTGATATCCATTATGATCAGCAAAGGCAACATTAACGCAGCTGCCTGAGGCACTGGCATGATCAAGGCTAAAATAGGAACCGCAACCACACCCGCACCACCAGCAAAACCGGATTTAGAAATACCAGTTAAAATAACCCCTACAAACGCCAGTATCCAAAATACAACGGAAGTGTAATAGGTATCCATGATTTGCCTTTTGCTAAGGGCGTAATAAATTGAGTAGCGAAGATAGTGGAATGGCCGCTTCAACTGCGTCTGCTAAGCGATCCAATTCGGCCATTTGATGTTGGTGATAATCAAAAGCTTCTATCTGAGTTAATCCTGCCCAGGTTAATAAGTACTGCAGCATATCAGGTTCATCAAAGATACCGTGAATGTAGGTGGCTAAAACAGACTGTTCAGCGTTCATAATCCCATCATCATGATCGCCTAGTTGAAATAGGCAATGATCAAAGGCTGGGCCTTCACTTTTTCCTGCGTGAATCTCATAACCGCGAATTTTGATGTCTTGTGTTTTTAAGGTGCCAGAGACATTTAATAAGGCTTTTTCTGCTTGCAGTGTGGTTTCAAAATCCAATAATCCTAGGCTTGTGGTACTGCCCTCATGACCTTCGATGCCATCTGGGTCGTGAATGGCTTTACCTAGCATTTGCAGGCCACCACAAATGCCCATGACTTTTCCGCCATATCTTAAATGTTTTTGCAGAATATCTTTCCATCCCGATTGTTCTAGCCATTCATAATCTTGGCGAACATTCTTTGTCCCAGGCAAAATCAGAAGATCGCAACCTGCATACAGTTTAGGGTCTTTAATAAACTCTAAGTTCACATTGGGGTGCAAAGCTAGTGCGTCAAAATCAGTATGGTTACTGATGCGCGGCAATACAGGTACTACTACATTTAAGGTGTTGTCATGTTTGCTTTGTTGTTTTACATGAATGGCGTCTTCGGCTTCCACATGTAAGTTTTCAATGTAAGGTATCACCCCTAATACGGGTTTGCCGGTTTTTTCTTCTAACCAATCTAAACCAGGCTTAAGT
>JBFEWA010000405.1:0-2704 GCA_041546605.1 Bermanella sp. | reverse complement strand
CTTAAAGGGAGGCATTGAGCGTCAGCGGCGAAGTTAGATCGAGGCGAAAGTGCTTTTTTATCAAGGCGTGTAGTTTTTCTTACATAACGCGATAAAAAAGCACTTTCAACAAAGATATAACGAGTAAGCTAGCTCAAGCCTTGTGTTCGCGAGCGAGATAGTCATGACTCTGCATCTCAAGCATACGCGACGTCGTACGCTGAAATGGAAAGTCCAACTTACCACCGGTATAAATATCCGGAATGGCTGCGTCGGCAGACATGATCACCTTCACTCCCCGATCATAAAATTCATCGATCAAGTTGATGTAACGGCGACCAAGGTCATCGTTGGCAGCGCCCATTTTCGGCACGTTGGAAATGATCACGGCGTGGAATAATTTACCCAGTTCAATGTAATCGTTTTGTGAGCGCGGGCCATCACACAGTGCATCAAACTCAAACCAGGCGATGTCATCACAAATGGCTTTGGCTGGAATGTTACGCCCTAGCACTTCCACATTCACATTGGTTTCGATGTGAGCCGCGTCTGGCACTAGGCTGTTGAAGCTTTTTTGCAAACTGGCTTCGGCGGTGTCATCTAATGGGTAGTGGTACAGCTCCGCTTGCTCCAGTGTGCGCAAACGATAATCCACACCACTATCGACGTTAATCACGTCTGTAAATTCGTTTAATAATTTAATGGCAGGAATAAAGCGATCACGCTGTAAGCCGTTTTCGTACAAGCCGTCCGGTACGATATTGGATGTACTCACTAGGGTGACGCCGCGAGCAAACAGTTCTTGCATAAGACCGCCTAAGATCATGGCGTCGCCTATGTCCACGACGAAGAATTCATCAAAGCAAATGACCACGGCTTCTTCGGCAATTTGATCCGCCACAATCGTCAGTGGGTTTTTCTTACCCGCGAGCTTAGTTAAGTCGGCATGTACACGCTGCATGAAGCGGTGAAAGTGGGTGCGCATTTTACGCTCAAACGGCAAGGCGTCGTAAAAGGTGTCCACTAGGTAGGTTTTACCACGGCCCACGCCCCCCCAAAAATAGATGCCTTGGATTGGACGCTTGGGTTTGTTGCTTAAACCGGCAATGAATTTGCTCACTGCAGAGCGGTTTTGATCTTGCTGCCATTTGGCTACAAGGTCATCGTACAAACGTTGCAGGTGTTTAACGGCCATTTCCTGCGCAGGGTCATAGGAGAAATCATCCCGTTCGAGGTCTTTGCGGTACAGTTCTAATGGAGTCATGGCCGTTGCTTTATACCCGTGTGATTATGCAGTATAGAAGATTAGTAAAATCGGGGCGCAAATGTACCGATTACGCCGCCTAAAGGCAAATTTAGCCGCGCATTAGACTCAGTGAAACAAGTCTTTGATGTGACCCTTTAGCTCGGTTAAGCGCCCATGAAAAAAGTGGCTGGCCCCTTCCATGACGATCATTTCCACCGGTGGGTATAAGTTATCCGCCCAATTTTGCACCTCATCAAAGGGCACGATTTCGTCGGCATCGCCCATGATGATGCTGGTATCTAGGGTAAACGGCGTGACCTGAGCAAACGGTGAATTCAATACTGACGGGGCAATGAGCAGCACATGACGCACCTCCACCCCTGATGTTTGTGTAGTGGCCGCGGCCTGAGCGGCGATATAGGCACCAAAACTGAAGCCAGCAAAATACAGGCTGGTCACGTCTCGATTCGCCAACAACCAGTTCACCACCGCCATGGCATCGGCCACTTCTCCGGCGTTATCACCGTATTCGCCCTGGCTTTGACCTACACCACGATAGTTAAAGCGCACCACGTTGCAGCCCATATCTTCATACGCTTTGGCGGACATGGTCACCACCTTGTTATTCATGGTGCCCCCATGCAATGGATGCGGATGGCAAATCACAGCATATGGCGCCGATGATGCCTGTGTTTCCTGCAGCGCCACTTCTATTTGGCCAGAGGGTCCGTCGATGAGCATATTGGCCATAGGGTGATTTCCTTTGCGCAAATGAAAGCAGCTTAACCTAACCCAGATCAGATTTCTGCTGTGCTATCACTAGGATTCCCGTGCCGATCTGGATACACTGGATGTGTCTTATCACGCAGCCGCAAGGATTGCCCATGAGTGCACAGTTAATTTCTAGTTTATTCGTTTTAGCCGTCGGTATCGGTATTGGCATTTTATTGCAGCGCTATGTATTAAGCCGAGGCACCCATGTAGCCTTGCTTGAGCGCGAGCTGGACAAGCTCAAAGGTGAGCAGCTCTCTATGAAAGACGCCCTGCAGCAACACTATATGCAAACTGCGGATCTCACTGAGAACCTCACCAAAAGCTATCAAGACTTGTATGAGCACATTGCTAAAGGGGCGGCTCAATTTACCGAAAAACCCCTGGCCGACTTAAAAGATGTGATCAAACACGAAAGCGACCAATACAAAGTGGAAGCCCCCAAGGATTACGCCGAAAAGCCCGCCCTCAGCGACCAGTAATGCCCCGCCTTAACACTCGCTGTTAAGGCTCTAAATGGCTATATCCTTATTATTCTTTGATATAACACAATCTCTTCTTATGCCCCGTTTACACTGGTATAGTAGCGGCCTCATTTATACCTGTAGATTTTTCGATCACAGAGAGCCCTAGGCATGTCGGACTATAATTTAACGCATTTAAAACAGCTTGAAGCTGAAAGTATTCACATCATCCGTGAGGTGGCAG
>JBFEWA010000380.1:0-2997 GCA_041546605.1 Bermanella sp. | reverse complement strand
GTAACCGTTTAAAAAATTGGAAGACGATTGATTTTTATAGAAATGGAGACTATAATATGGATTTAAGAAAAAATCCAAAATTTCCCCTTGAATCAGAATCTGTAGATGTAATATTTACATCACACATTTTAGAACACATAAACAATGTGCAGCATGCCCATCACCCCAGTGCCGGACACATGACGGCTCTAGAATGTCCAGATTGGCTCGCCATTGAAATATTAGGATTTTTGCATAGATAGATATGGAGATAGAGAGTTAGTGAGATCGAATACTTGAATAAAAAAAGAGGGGTTAAGCTCCCTCTGATTCAATCATCCGCTTTATTTTCTCGGCTTTTTCAAAATGATCTAACTCATGGGTTTCGATCCACCAACGGGCAGCTTCCATTAACACCTCTGGCTGATCGTTTTTATTTTTGAAAAACGCATAAAACGACACACCCACATCTGCCCCTTTCTTCTCGATCTTTTGATCACACACTTGAATGATTTTTTCTCTAAGGGATGCACGCATTTGAAATTCTACCCTGAATGATAAGCCGCCATGATAATGCACAGGCTTCATTAAATGACTAGCACGCTCAGCCAAACCAGATGACGCTTGTGAGCTTGACTTTCATAATGATCCACTCAAATCTAGTGGGTGGCAGGGTGAATCAAAGAAAGAGTAAGAAGCAGTCCAGTTCAGTGTACACTGGTGGGAGAATGGATAGGCGTAACGCATGGCTCTGCGGCCCAAGATAGTTGGCGACTTTGACGCCGCGAAGCGTGCGGAGAAGGTGCCAACTGTTTTGGGTCCGTAGCAGCCACTTGTTAGCTGTATTTTATTTGATCTAACCACCACTGCCCATCTTCCTTGAGTTTACCATCTATTTTGCACATGGACTCAAAACAATTATTTAGTTTTTCATTCGTAAGCATTGAACGATACATACAAAGACTTTCTGCAAATTGGATAAGCGAACTATTTATAAATACTTTTTTCATGTCCCAATCGTGATCCAATAGCACAATAAAACCTGTTTCATATTCTATACAAATAGGGCTTCCATTACCGTCTGCACCAAGAGCAAAATAATTATCGGGTTGGAAGTCCCAATCGCAAACTGGATTAAAACTTAAAAATGGTGCAGCTTGGTTGGGCATCCCTACATTAGACAGGAATTCTGAATCACTTTTATTTAACTTAATCGATTTATATTTAGAAATATCGTAAAGATTAAATTTATCTAAACCAAGATCTAACCCTTCTGGAATTTTTGGTAGGGCCTTAATATATTGATCTTTAAACTGATTTCGTTCCATGTATGACCTTATTCAGCTAACAGTTTATTCTACGTCTTATGACCGAGAAATATATTATGCAGTCACATGACGTATTTTATGGGGCGTATTTGACCAGTAACTTCTTGTAAGCCTCGTATCATGGGTGATTAATCCTACCCTTGCAAATATATAGTGCCCTCTTTTACGTCTTGGCAAAACATTTTTACACCTACAACCGCTTATCGGGCGCATACCCAAAACACTCTTTCATTCGCGGGGCACACTGGCGTCTTTCCATAAGAAGTGGATACCCGCCTTCGCGGGTAAGGCGAGATAAACAAAGCTGTTGCGAAATCAATCCACATGAATGGCTTTTAACTCCACATACTCATGCAAACCCTCATCCCCAAACTCACGGCCATTACCGCTTTGTTTCATGCCACCAAATGGCGCTTCGATGTTGTAGCTGCCACCGTTCACATACACCATGCCCGCATCCAGTTGCTTGGCAATATCGAACCCTAGGGTTTTATCTTTGGCATATACTGCAGCGGCCAAACCATAAACCGTATCATTGGCCACTTCGATGGCTTGCTCCACATTGTCTACGGCAATAATGCAAATCACAGGGCCAAAAATTTCTTCACGGGCAATGGTCATGTTGTTATTTACATTGGCAAAGATAGTGGGTTGTACATAAAAACCCTTGGTGATACCGGCCGGTTTTTCTAAACCGCCAGTAACTAAGGTGGCTCCCTCATCTATGCCGATTTGAATGTAATTTAAAACACGCTCTTGTTGCGCTTGGCTTACCATGGGGCCCATAAAGGCATCATCGCCGCTGCCAATCACAACCGCTTCGGCTTTTTGTTTGGCCAGCGCAATCACTTCGTTCACCACATCTTTGTGTACGATCCAACGACTGTAGGCGGTACAGGTTTGTCCTGTGTTGATCATCACATCGTTAATGCCGTATTCCACGGCGGCGTTTACATCACAACCGGCATCAATGACTAACGGAGATTTACCACCCAACTCCTGCACCACACGTTTAACATTTTGTGCGGCGTTTTGTGCGATATGGATGCCCGCTCGGGTGGAGCCGGTAAACGAAATTAATTGAATATCTGGATGACTCGACAATGCAGCACCCACTTCTGGGCCGTAGCCAGGCACCAAGTTAAATACACCCGCAGGTAAACCAATGTCATCACAGGCTTTGGCCACAATAAAATCTTGCAAGGATGTTTGCTCGGACGGTTTCACCACCATGGTGCAACCAGCAGCTAACGCCGGTGCCATCTTACCCACCAATTGATTGAGCGGATAATTCCACGGGCTGATTAATGCACACACACCGATAGGCTGCTTAATAATGTGTGCGTTGCCAATGGTTTTGATTTGATCCATTAATGCCGTGCGCGATACATAGGTTTCGAGAATGTCGATTTGATCATCCACTTGCACTTCGCCGGCTAGGTGCAAGGGCATACCCATGGCAATGCTCATCGAATGGGCAAGCTCATCACGGTATTCACGCAGTTTATTCACTAATGCTTGAATCATGTTTGCGCGATATTCACTGGATGTTTTTGACCAGGTTTTAAATGCACTTTGGGCCGCTTTTACCGCTTGATCCACATCCGCTTGAGTCCCCATAACCACTTCGGCGCATACTTCTTCGGTGGCTGGGTTTACCACTGGGAACACTTGCTGCCCGCTGGAGGCC
>JBFEWA010000196.1:0-6199 GCA_041546605.1 Bermanella sp. | reverse complement strand
TTCATGCCGTTAACTAGGGTTTTGGCAAATTGCTCTTCTTCTAATTTAAGGATTTTTTCTACGTTAGCTTGGTTTTTCGCAAGCTCAGGGTATGCTTCGCCCATCTCCTTCACCAGAGCAGGCACCAGCTTGTAGAAGAATAAATCGGTGGCACCCAAGATGTGACCATGACGCAAGGCGCGACGAATGATGCGGCGCAATACATAACCGCGACCTTCGTTAGATGGCATCACGCCATCACTGATTAAGAAGCTACAAGAACGAATGTGGTCAGCAATAACCAACAAAGACTTGCTGTCTAAGTCTTTCGTACCGGTCACTTCAGCCGCAGCTTTGATCAAGCCTTGGAATAAGTCGATTTCATAGTTGGCGTGTACACCCTGCATGATGGCAGAGATACGCTCAAGACCCATGCCTGTATCTACAGATGGCTTAGGCAATGGCTCCATGGTGCCGTCAGCGTGACGGTTGTATTGCATGAATACGTTGTTCCAGATTTCAATGAAACGGTCACCGTCTTCTTCTGGCGTGCCAGGCTTGCCACCCCAAATGTGCTCACCGTGGTCATAAAAGATTTCAGTACATGGACCACATGGGCCGGTATCGCCCATTTGCCAGAAGTTATCAGAGGCGTATTTCTCGCCCTTGTTATCGCCAATACGGATGATTTTATCTGCAGGAAGACCCATTTTTTTATGCCAGATGTCATAGGCTTCATCATCATCGGCATAAACGGTAACCAGTAGTTTTTCTTCAGGTAGGCCTAACCATTCTTTACTGGTTAGAAATTCCCACGCGTATTTGATGGCGTCTTCTTTGAAGTAATCGCCAAAACTGAAGTTACCCAGCATTTCAAAAAAGGTATGGTGACGGGCGGTATAGCCCACGTTTTCCAGGTCATTGTGCTTACCGCCGGCACGCACGCAGCGCTGAGAGCTGGTGGCACGGGTGTATGAACGGCTTTCCAATCCCAAGAACAAATCCTTAAACTGATTCATACCTGCATTGGTGAACATCAAGGTAGGGTCATTACCTGGAATCAAAGAGCTACTGGCCACTACTTCATGTTGTTTGCTTGCAAAGTAGTCTAGAAATGCCTGTCTAATTTCTGCCGTTTTCATACTTCGTCCATTAATGGCGCCTATTTGAGAGTACTGGGCGCGGGTTATCAAAATAAAGGGCCGTAGTATAACGACAAACCTGACGCCAGACGAGAGCTAGCAAGCACCCCAGCGCAATTTAGCCCACCTATTTCAGATACAAAAATTAACTTGCCCTTTATATTAGAATAATCTAAATTAGAATCATCTAACAAAGAGGAATGCATCATGTCTATTGATCGAATCGTATTTGCTATCGCTGGCGCCTTTATCCTTGCAAGCCTTGCCCTATCTCAGGTGCATCACATTAACTGGCTTTGGTTTACCGCGTTTGTGGGGGTTAACATGTTCCAAGCTGCTTTCACTGGTTTTTGCCCTCTGGCTAAAATCTTAAAAGCGGTTGGCATCAAGCCAGGGCAAGCGTTTAACTAAACTCAACCCCTTCTGTCACATTTGCTGACACATTGTGTATTGAAACCGTGTATTGCAGCACTCATAATGGCCTGCATCTTTATGTAGGCCATTTTGAATCCTGTGAAAACGTTTTTTATTACCCTCAGCGCTATTATTGTTAGTGTCATCGCCTTTCAAGTCTTTACGTCATCTCAACAAAATGATGATCTGGATGAATGGGGCCAACAAACCCTAGCGCTATTCAAAGATACCGCTCAGTTCTTTTCTTCATTTGGCAGCAGCGCCAAACCAGAAGACATCATGGATGACGAGCTTAAAGCCCTGCTTCCGACTGACACCGTGGAATTACGCTTTGAACCTCAGCTGGATGAAACCTTGGAAATCGCCAACGGCCAACCCACTGACATTTCGCCAGAGGCCTTGTTGCCAAACCTATTTCAAGCGCAAGAAAAAACGGGAACCTCGGTAAAAGGGGAATTATTTACCGATAAAGAAGACAAGATTATCGGCGCAAAGGTCCAAGTGGCCATACCTACGGATATGTAACATGACGGCAATTGCTGCGATTATTTTAGTCTTTAGTGTGATTACACTGATGATTGCTATTGGGGTTGGGCCATTTGCCAATAACCCTTGGTATCAATGGCATTTAAAATTTGCATCGAAAGAAAGAGCTTTTCGTACCACCACTAAAGTGCTCGCCACCCTATTATGTGTTGCGTGCAGCTTGATCATCATAGGGCTTACCCCTTGGTCGAACTAATTTCAGGCCACCTTGGCTGTGGCCAATGGCAATTCAAAACCATAAACCAGATCCCCGTATTATTTCACGTTCAGCCATTTAACCGATTTGATGCCTTTTGTATTGGTCCTGATCAAATCATTGATTACCAGATTGAAAGCACCTCAGGGAAAAACGCCCAAGTCAGCATTCAACTCACTGATGATCGTTATTGCATTGCCCACATGCCCACCTCTGATCTCATTAACTTAGATGATATGAAACAAAGATCGGAACCCGCCCCTGTGCTTACTCGTTCAAAGCACAGCATGGTCATTTCTCTGGTTATATTCAGCATTATTAGCATATTAATGCTCAGCTTTTCTTAATATCCAGCACCTATCCCTTTCGTCGTATTTGTTTAATAGTGGGTATGGTTTATAATTCCCCACCCTCAATGTACAACTGCGTACACTCTAAAAGATATTTCTAGAATGCACCTATCTGGTCTAGGGTTCATTCTAGAACTATTTTATTTGGATAAAATCATGCAAAACATCGTAATAGTCGGTGGCGGAGCTGGCGGTCTAGAGCTGGCAACCAAACTGGGTGACACGTTTGGTAAACGCAATCAAGCCAGCATTCATCTTGTCGATGCGAATAATACTCACTTATGGAAGCCCCTATTGCACGAAGTGGCTACGGGTTCGCTCGATAGTGGCATTGATGAATTAAGTTATCGTGCCCAAGCGTACAATCATCACTTTAAATTTCATATCGGTCGTATGAACAACCTTGACCGAGATAAAAAAGAAATCATCCTGGAACCCATTGTGGATGACAACAAAATCGAAGTGCTTCCCGAACGTCGCTTAAAATACGACACTCTAGTGTTAGCCATTGGTTCGCAAACCAATGACTTCGGCACACCTGGTGCAAAAGATTTTTGCTCTTTCCTAGATAGTCGTGCACAAGCAGATAAGTTCCACCAGAAACTATTGAACACTTACTTAAAAGCCAACAACACTGCCAGCCAAAAGGGTAACTACCAATTAAACATTGCCATTGTAGGTGCAGGTGCCACTGGCGTTGAGTTAGCCGCTGAACTACATAACACAGCATCTGAATTATCTGCTTATGGCTTGGATAAATTAAGCGAAGATCAACTGCAAGTGAGCATTATTGAAGCGGGCGATCGCATTTTACCTGCGTTACCACCGCGTATTTCCACTGCCGCTCACCGCGAATTAGAAAAACTCAACATTCGTGTACGCACCAATACCTTTATTAAAGAAGTTAACAACGACGGATTCGTGACCAACGATGGCACTCTGATTCCTGCTGAATTAAAAATCTGGGCAGCCGGTGTTAAAGCCCCTAACTGGATGAAAGAATTAGGCGGATTAGAAACCAATCGTGTTAATCAATTAATCGTTAAGCCGACCTTGCAAACTACACGTGATGAAAACATTTTTGCCATTGGTGATTGCTCTTTCATGCTACAAAGAGACGGCACCCCGGTTCCACCACGAGCTCAAGCGGCGCACCAGCAAGCTTTTCACGTTTACAAGAACTTAGTGCGTAAGAGCGAAGCCAGAACACTAAAGAACTACACTTACAAAGATAAAGGCTCCTTGGTGAACCTTAGTCGCTATAGCACCGTGGGCAGCTTAATGGGAAATCTAAGTAGCGGCAGCATGATGGTGGAAGGTCGAATCGCTCGCATTGTGTATGTATCACTTTACCGTCTGCATCAGGTTGCGTTACATGGCTATTTTAAAACCGCACTAATGAGCTTATCTGGACGCATCAATAAAATTATTCGCCCGCGTCTAAAACTGCATTAATAGATAAATAGACACAATAAAAAAGCCAGGACTTGATCCAAGCCCTGGCTTTTTTATTTGTCTGCAACACTCAAAATTTAAAACTCGCCGAATACCTATTCCAAGCAACCTGCCCGCTCATGGCGATCAATGCCGGAATAGATCTGATCTAGGGTAAATCCGCGGCGCTGCAAGAATCCCATTACCTTGTTTTTATGCTTGGCGTCATTCAAATCTAAGTTTTTGGCTTTTTTCTCAATTAAGCGATCAATTTCTTGTGACCACACCAATTCGGTTTCCATGGATTCGAACCCTAGTTCGACCAAGTCCGCGGCTATATGTTTTTGCTTAAGCTCTAATCGAATACGCACAGGGCCATAGCCACTCAAATATTTGCTGCGGATGAACATTTCCGTGAAACGCTCATCGCTTTGCAGCCCCATTTCCACCATCCAGTCCAAGACTTTGTACAGTAATGCCTCACTCTGTGCACTGGGCAATAGCTTTTGTTCAAGCTCGCCATAACTGTATTCACGTCGCGCCAATAGCTCGATGATCTTATGACGCAGACCTTTTTCGTCGAGCAGCGCTTTTGTGTGTTTTTCAGAGGATTGAAACATCGGTATCGCCAATATTATTTGAGTTTCAATAAAAAAGGCCAGCTAGGCTGGCCTTTTTAACGCAGAAGAAGATTAAGCTTCTTCACCTTCGGTTTCCACTTCGGCTTCAGCTGCCACAACCGCTTTAGGATCAGCAACAGTTAGCAGTTCTGCACGAATTTGCGCTTCAATTTCCGCTTGTACTTCTGGATTCTCAAGCAGGTAAGTACACGCATTGGCCTTACCCTGACCAATCTTGTCACCTTTATAAGCGTACCAAGCACCGGCTTTATCCACTAATCCCAGTTTCACACCAAGATCGATAATTTCTGCACCACGGTTAATACCCTGGTTGTACATGATTTGGAACTCCGCTTGCTTAAACGGTGGCGATACTTTGTTTTTCACCACTTTCACGCGGGTTTCGTTACCCGTCACTTCGTCGCCATTTTTCACAGAACCAGTACGACGAATATCCAAACGTACTGATGAATAGAATTTCAACGCGTTACCACCGGTTGTGGTTTCTGGGTTACCAAACATCACACCAATCTTCATACGAATTTGGTTGATGAAAATCACCATACAGTTGGCGTTTTTCACATTCGCCGTTAGCTTACGCAAAGCTTGTGACATTAAACGAGCTTGTAGGCCAACGTGGTGATCACCCATGTCCCCTTCAATTTCCGCTTTTGGTGTTAAGGCAGCAACCGAGTCAACGACAACCACATCAACTGCACCCGAGCG
The DNA here is from genome assembly GCA_041546605.1 of Bermanella sp. Taxonomy (GTDB): domain Bacteria; phylum Pseudomonadota; class Gammaproteobacteria; order Pseudomonadales; family Oceanobacteraceae; genus Bermanella. Next base: position 792 of record JBFEWA010000196.1, on the reverse strand, counting down.
TACTAGGCTGTCTACAATCTCAAGGGCTTGTTCACCGGTATCTGGCTGAGATACCAATAGGTTGTCCAAGTCTACGCCTAATTTTTCAGCGTATAGCGGATCAAGCGCATGCTCTGCATCCACGATGGCCACTGTCTTACCTTGTTTTTGCGCTTGCGCCATTGTGCTTAAACACAAGGTGGTTTTACCAGAAGATTCAGGGCCATAGATTTCAATAATACGACCATAAGGCAAGCCGCCTATGCCCAATGCAATATCTAGCGATAGGGAGCCAGTGGATACTGCTGGGATAGCTTCACGGGGCTGTTCGCCCATTTTCATGATGGCACCTTTACCGAATTGACGTTCGATTTGGCTAAGGGCAGCGTCTAGTGCTTTTTGGCGATTCTGATCCATTTTTTTGGTCACCTTATTATCGTTATCCGATTTGCTCTGCGAGGCAGGACTTTTAAATTACTGTAAATATAACCAGTATTTAAACACATGGATTTTTTTTCGCAAGAATTAATTTAGAACGATTTTGCATAGTCCATATTTCCCCCATAAAGCCACCAGCCTGTTTGAATTTTGTACACCGCATAAACAAAAAAACCACACATCCTTGTGTGGTTTTTTCTTTAATAACGCCAAAAGTGAAACATTAAACTACATCAAAACGGTCTAGATTCATCACCTTGGTCCATGCGGCAACAAAGTCTTGGATGAATTTTTCCTCCGAGTCTGCGCACGCATATACTTCAGCCAGTGCACGTAATTGTGAGTTGGAGCCAAACACCAGGTCCACGCGTGTCC
>JBFEWA010000144.1:0-7437 GCA_041546605.1 Bermanella sp. | reverse complement strand
ATTGAGTAAAGCGGGGACTTTTTAATGACTTAAAGAACTACCTTGGCTGTAAGTGGGCCAGTAAGCGTTTTTCTAATTGTTTGAAGATAAAAATGATCGTAAACGTAATAGAAAGATAAATGGCAGCCACAAACAAGAAGCTTTCGAACGGCGCATAATAACGCGCATAAATATCACGGGCGGCACCGGTTAGATCAATAATGGTCACAGTGGAGGCAATGGCGCTGGCATGCAGCATGAAAATCACCTCGTTGGTGTAAGCCGGGATGGCCCGACGAAATGCACTGGGTAGAATAATGCGCGTCATGCGTTTTAACCAATTCATACCATAGGCTTTGGCCGCTTCGATTTCTCCTTTAGGGGTGGCCTCAATGGCACCGCGGAAAATTTCAGTGGTATAAGCTGCCGTATTCAACACAAATGCGATTAAGCATGGATAGTAGGCGCGCTCAAAGATCACCCAGAATACGGATTCTTGAATGCCATCAATGAGAGTGACGCCGTAATAAATCATATACAGCTGGATCAATAATGGTGTGCCACGAAATACGTAGGTGAATAGCCAAACCGGATAATTAATCAATGGATTTTTACTGGTGCGCATGATGGCTAAAGGTACAGATAGTACAAGGCCAATCACTAAACTGGATGCCACCAGTTGTACTGTCATCACAAAGCCATCCCAATAATGGCCAAGGGTGGTGAGGTTAAAAATTTTATTTGTATCGATCAGTGCGAGTAATGCGTCCATGATTAAGCCTCCACTGTGCCAACGTTATAACGTTTCTTTAACACAGCAAAACCCCATTCACTGCAAGCGGTTAACCCTAAGTACACACCGGCAACCGGAATAAAAAACAAGAATGGCTCACCGGTAGATTTCGCCGCTTCGGTAGCCAAGCGCACCATGTCCGCTAAACCAATGACACTCACTAGCGCGGTGGTTTTTAATAATACCTGCCAGTTGTTACCTAAGCCGGGAAGAGCATGGCGCATCATTTGCGGAAACATAATACGTTTAAAAACTTGCAGGTTAGTCATGCCGTAAGCTTTACCCGCTTCGATTTGTCCATGATCTACCGCTAAGAAAGCGCCGCGGAAGGTTTCCGTCATATAGGCGCCAAAGATAAAGCCGATGGTTAATACACCGGCTACAAATTCATTAATGTTGATAAAGATATCGATTTTTTCATCGCTGGCGTAGTAGAGCCATTCGGTAAAACTATTAAATGCGATTTGACCTCCAAAGAAAATGAGCATCATTAAAACCAAATCAGGAACGCCACGGATCAAAGTGGTGTAAGTGGTGGCAATAAAACGTGAAACTGGCCCGCCAGATTGCTTGGCTACAGCGCCAAGTAAACCCAGTACAAAAGCAATGAGAACCGATAAAAGGGCCACTTCTATTGTGACAATGGCGCCGCTAAAAATGCTTGGGCCATAGCCGTGTAAATCCAACATAAAATAATTGCTCGTTAAAAAAATTTGGAATCAGTGATTAAAACTGTACAACTCCAAAACAATAAATGCCCAAGCAGATAAACTGCTTGGGCATTTAATTTACTTAAGGGGATTAAACCTTAATGCTGTAGCTGAAGTATTTCTTCATGATTTTGTCGTAAGTGCCGTTCGCTTTTAGTTTGTCTAAAGCAATGGTCACTTTTTCAGCTAGGTCTTTGTCACGCTTGCGGAACGCAGCGGCAATACCTTCACCGAAGATGCTAACTGGTTGAGTAACCATTTCACCTGCTTGAGCGAATTTAGCTTTACCTTTTAGCATGTCTGCACCTACCGGAGCATCAACAAAAATAGCATCTAAACGGCCGCCTTCTAGGTCAACAACCATGTCATCCGCTGTGGTGTAACGCACCACTTCGGCGTCTTTTTTCATTTGCGTGATGTAGTTGTCTTGTACAGTGGCACGTTGAACACCAATGCGCTTACCTTTAGTGGCGCTAGCATCAAAACCGCCTTTAACAGGGGCAAAGTAAGCAGAAGGTACTTGGTAATAAGGCTTAGAGAATAATACTTTTTCTTTACGCTCTTCGTTTACAGACATAGAAGAGAAGATCATGTCGTATTTACGCGCCAATAGACCAGGGATGATACCGTCCCAAGCTTGGATTACCCAATCACAGTCTTTTTTAGTGATTTCTTGGCAAACAGCATTGCCTAGCTCTACTTCGAAACCGGTTAAGGTGCCATCAGGTGCTTTGTATTCGAATGGCGGGTACGGTGCATCAACTGCAACACGGATAGAGTCCATTTCGGCGTGAGCAGTTAGGCTCAATACGCCTGCTAAAGCTAATAAGGTTTTTTTCATGTGGTTCTCCAACATTTTTGTTTTGGTTTGGTTAATAAACAGAAGAAATAAATTGCTTAAAGCGTTCAGATTTTGGATGTTCGAAAACGTCTTTCGGGTTACCAAATTCTTCAATCTTTCCTTGATGTAAAAACATTACCTTGTTGGAAACGTCTTTGGCAAATGCCATTTCGTGCGTTACCACCACCATGGTACGGCCTTCTTCGGCCAATTCGCGCATGACTTTTAGCACTTCACCAACGAGCTCTGGGTCCAGAGCAGACGTAGGTTCGTCAAATAGCATCACTTCAGGGTTCATGGCCAGTGCACGAGCAATGGCTGCACGCTGTTGCTGTCCACCGGACATGTGCGCAGGGTAATAATCCTTACGCTCATACAGGCCCACTCGATTAAGGTGCTCTTCAGCACGCTCAATGGCTTCGGCTTTACTGATGCCAAGCACTTGGATAGGTGCTTCGATGATATTCTCCAGTACAGTCATATGGGACCAAAGGTTGAACCCTTGAAACACCATAGCCAATTGTGAACGCATGCGCTCCACTTGGCGGTTGTCTGCAGGTACGCGCTGACCTTTACGGTCTAACTTGAATTTGATTTGCTCCCCATGAACTTGGATGTCACCTTTGGTCGGGACTTCCAGCATGTTGATGCAACGCAAAAACGTACTCTTACCTGAGCCTGAAGATCCGATCACTGAGATCACGTCCCCTTTATTGGCTTCTAGAGAGACCCCTTTAAGGACTTCATGGTCACCAAATTGTTTATAAATGTTGGTGGCCACCAGAGGGGCGACTTGTGGACCCATAACGGTCTCCTGTGTGTTGCTTTGGTGCTTGCGCTGTCATTTTTACCATGACATTCACAAACCTTATAACCACTGGTTATAGAGAGTTACTCTGTAACCTAATTTATGCTTAATGGCTTGGGCCTTCTGTTTAGACCAGTGAGCCGAATCGCAAATTTTATACCAAAACAAATGCCAATGCTCCTAGTTGGAGAGAATTGCACACTTTCGGTGGTGATGATGGTTTATGGCGGGGCGATCCCACCACTTTTCCTAAATCGTCAACAAATTCAATGACTTAAAACGGTGCGCAAAGTTAATTTTGCCGTAAATTAGTGCATGTTTGCTGACAAAAGATATTAGAGCCTTTAGACCAACTTGTCTTGAGGCAAGATAGGCCAGTGGCAATCAACCTTTGATGGCATGCAGTAATCTGCCGCCCTTATTTGTTCTTTCTATTCAATCAGGGGTCAATGATAGGTATAGCTTTCTTGTATTGCATACGCATAATAGCCGGCTTTTATCCTAGGTTTATTTAGGTTCCATCGTGTCCAATACATTGCGTGCTCACCTCGCCCTGATTATTTCCATGACCCTCTGGGGCAGTTCTTTCATTGCTTTAAAGATAGCGGTCACGGATATGCCACCGATGATTGTGGTGTTTCTTCGTATGTGTGTAGCTGCATTGGCTTTTATTGTGATGGCCTTGTGGCTAAGACCTGAAATCAATTATCAAAAAGGGGATTGGAAGCTGCTATTTGGCATGGCGTTGTTTGAACCCTGCTTGTATTTCATGTTCGAGGCCAAAGCCCTGCAATACACCAGTGCCGGTCAAGCCGGACTAGTTACTGCATTGCTGCCTTTAATGGTAGCGGTGGCGGCATTCATCTTTTTTAAAGAGCGTAATACCTTAAAACAATGGTTTGGTTTTGTGGTGGCATTATCGGGTGTGTTGTGGATGAGTTTAAAAACTGCGGATTCAGATCAAGCACCCAATGCCTTGCTTGGTAACTTTTTAGAACTCATGGCCATGGTCACTGCAGTGGGTTACACCTTGCTGGTTAAAAAACTGGTAAGTCGTTACAGCGCGTTTGTGGTTACTGCCATGCAAGGTTTGGTTGGAGCAGTGTTCTTTTTTCCGTTGGCCATGATGTCCACTTGGCCAGAGCAAGTGTCGTTATCCAGCGTGAGCATGATTGTGTACCTTGGCTTGGTAGTGACGCTTGGGGCGTATGGTTTGTATAATTATTCACTACAGCATGTGAAAACCGCCACCGCGGCCAGTTATGTGAATTTATTACCCATCACAACACTGATCTTTTCCATGCTGCTTTTAGGTGAGCGCTTAGTACTACAGCAATGGCTGGCCATTGGGGTGATTTTTTTGGGCGTGTATTTAAGTCGAGAGCCTAAACCTGTCATCGACAAAGAGATTCCTCCTGCTGTAACTGGATAATGAGTATCTTATATATCCAATGATCTTGTCATTGTTCCTTGAAGCAGGTTGTCGTATCTTAGCCCCATAATTTAGCTAGGAGCGCTTCATGAGGACACCCTTACTTGCCTTATCATTGATGACGGCAATCACTCATGCTGAAGATATTGTGTTGCCAAATGATTCCGTGGTGGCACAAGACAAATCTTATTACACCCAAGACAGTGGCAATACTCGCATTATTTATACCAAGGATAATCAAGATCACGCTGAATACGCCGCTAGCTTTGAAAAAATATTACAGCCTTTGTATGGAAAAACCTTTGGCTATGAGTTCGATACTCAATTATCTGTAGTGCTGGCGTCTTCCTATAATCAAATAGCCAATGGTTTTTCCACTCAATACCCGCTTAATCGTCAAGTGAATTATATGGGTGGCGCACAGGTGCCGGATTATTTCGCATCGGCATCTTGGTTGGATGTGCTATTGCTACACGAGACGGCCCATAACTATCAAACCAATGTGAAAGACAATGCCATTTCTCGTAGCATGTATAGTGTGTTTAGAAACGGCGGTTTCTTTTTGCCATTCTTTCCCGCCACAACACCTAATATTTTTGAAGCCAATTTTATTCTCGAGGGTAATGCGGTTTTAAATGAATCATGGCATGGCCGAGGTGGTCGTCTTTATAGTGGCCGTTATCGGGCCATGAATCATCTTTTTGCTCTAGAGGGCAAGCTAAGAAAAGAGATATGGTACAACACCCCGCTTGAATTCCCATATGGTGAAAGCAGTTATGTGTTTGGCTCGCAATATCAATACTATTTGGCGCAGAACTATGGCCTAGATGTTACCAATCACTATTTTAAAAAACGCTCTAAGGATTGGTACTGGCCATTTAGGGTAAACGCCCCCAGTATTAAAACATTTGGCGCAAGCTTCGAAACCCTTTTTCATCTCTGGTCTGAGAAAATGAAGCGTGATGGCAAAGGTTTTAAGACGGCACAGGGTGAAACCCTTGCACGCTCGCAATATTATTCGGATATGAACACACAAGCAGATCGTGTTTTATTTTTAGCCATAGAGGATGGTGTGCAATCACCCACACTTTTCCAATATGACGTTAAAAGCAGTCAGTTAAGTAGTGAGGATAAATCCCTCGCTCTTGGTCGTGTCTTTTTGCTGGAGGATGAGTACTACACCGTCAGTGGGCGCCATACATCACCATGGCGCATTACACAGGGCTTATTTGATGAAGACGCTATTATTAAGCAGGACACTGAAGGTAAGGTCATCCAGGGCTATATGAATGATGGTCGCGCGGTTTACTTTGATACAGCGAAGTCTTTTGTAAGCCCGCAATTATTTGTGGGTGAAGAGTTTTACGCTCCAGTGAACTCTTCGGTTTTGGTGCAAGATGATCATCTCTATTACTTTGTGCAAAACGGAAGTGAACGGGTTTTATATAAAGACAAACAAGCGCTTTATAGTTTTGAAGGTTATTACAGCATTGTGGCTGACGTAGATGAAAATGGAGCCGTGTATTTTATTGCAAATAGCAAGCTAGGAAGCACTTTATATCAAGTCAAAAACTCTCGAGTAACTCGAGTGCTTGACGCAGACAACGTGGTGGCCGCCAAGTTGGCTGGTAACAATCAAATGATTGTGGAGGCCATTTCGACGCAGGGTTATTATTACACTTTACAAACTATGAAAGCGCAACCACAAGAACCTTATGCGGTGAATTATATGTGGGATGACCCTGAACATCCTTTACATAAACACTCAAAAAGCTTTGATAACATTCCCCCGCAGGCATTGAATACAGAAGAGGAATATACCTTTTTTAATAACTTTAATTACACGGCTGGTAGTTTTATTTCCGCACAAACCGAAGACGGTGAATCCACGTACTTGGCGAGCATTATGTTTTCTGATCCTCTGCACTATCACGAGTTGAGCGTGAAGGCTCAAAAAGATGAATACCAGAGCACCATGCTGGGTATGCGCTATAGCAATAATCAACACTTCCTGTTGTATGGCGTAGATGCTTTTTATGTGGCAAAAGATGGCATTAAAGAATTAGGTATCACAGATAAAACCCGAGATTATGGTGTGGCGTTGGATCTGAAGCTGCCGTTTTTAAGAAGTGGTTATTGGAGTGGTCAATTACAAGCCGGTTATTACCAGGATTACATTAATATAGAAAGAGAGCCAACGTCTGTCGGTGTGAATGTGTCATTTGCGCAATATTTTGGACACAGCATGTTTGTGAATGAATTGGCTTTTATGGATGTATATGCCACTCAAGATCGCGGTGACAATATACAAGGGGCTCAATTCAATTTTTCAACAGACTTACCCAATGAATTTTATACTGGGTTTAAATTTAAGCACTCAGAAAGTAACGCTGAGGCAAATAGATTTCAGCGTCGCGGTGTTGAATTATCTGCGGCCCCTAATTTTTTTGGATATGAGCCTAGCGGCTTTATCATGCCAAGCTTAACGGATGATGTATTTGCAGAATCGGTTACGCTCTCCGAGGTGAATGTATCTAAGGTATTTAATGCGTCAGCCTATTATTTTTCATTTCCTTTTTCATTGCGACGCGAGGCTTTGACTCTGTCCTATCGGCACTATGATATTAAAAACGTATCCGCTTCTACTGTCTATGATGAAGTTGAGCTTAATCAAACAGCGTTAAAGTTAACGCTTGATGTGGCGGTCATGAATAAATTTAATATCAATTTTATTATTGAAGCCATTCATAATGATAATGATGATTTAACCGACGAAGATTTTGTATTCATGGGAATAGAGCTGGCATTGTAAAAATCATCCACAAAGAAAGCCGCACCATTAGCGGCTTTTATTTAGCTCTTTATGCCATTAAT